>DAIAZB010000654.1 GCA_027443745.1 Thiomonas sp.
CGAGGAACTGCCCAGCAGCGGCGTGGCCGAGATCGACGCCTTGTTGCGCCAACTCGTGCGCAACCGTGAGCACATGCGCCGCTTTGCCCGCAACCGCGAAAAAACCCTGCTTGAAGCGGCCCAGGCGGGCACCTACACCCGTTCCGTGCACGACAGTGTGCTGGTGGCGGTCGACTCCAGCTTCGCGCGCATGCTACAGCGTCCGGTGCGCCGCCTGATCGGGCGTGAATGGCATGAGCTGTTCAACACCGTCGGCGAGGTTCCGGCGGCCGATGCCACGGGCCATGCCAAGACCCAGAATCGAGGCGAGCGGCGCCTGGTCTGGACGCGTGGCGCACATGGTGAAACCATCTGGTTGTCGCTGGCCGAGCACACGGAAACCACGGCACAGGGCCAAAAGGTGATCCATGGTCTGGCCATCGACGTGAGCGAGCGCGAGAACCTGTTGCGCGCGGTCGAGCGCCAATCGCAGCGTCTGCAAACCCTGTGGGAGCTGGCGACGGGCTCGAGCGTCGAAGATCAGAGCACCGAGGCCGGCGACGTCATCTCCTACATGCTGGCCCAGGGACGCGACGCCCTCGACATGCAGGCAGCCATCATCTGCCTGCGCCTGGGCGACGAGTGCCACATGCTGTACGTGCAGGATCTGCATGGACGCTTCCGCCAGGGCCAGACCCTGTCGGCCAACCATCCACTGTGTGCCTGCGACGACCATGAGAACGGCGCCTTGTGGATTGCCGACACCAGCCTGCATCCGAGCCTCGCGGCGACGGCCGGCGTGCGCTCCGTGATCCGTCTGCCCCTGGTGCAGGCGCACCAGACCCTGGGTTGCCTGCTGCTTCTGGGCGATGCCCCGCAGGGTGACGCATTCGATCCAGCCGACCGCCAATACGCTGAGCTCCTGGCTGCCTGGTTCGCCCGTGTGTTGCACGACCGCAACCAGCGCGACACCTTGCTGGCGCAGGCGTATACCGATGGCCTGACCGGCCTGCTCAACCGCCGCGCCGCGCAGTTGCGCCTGGACGAAGCGCTGCAGGCCATGCGCCGTGGCGGTCCGTCGTTCAGCCTGGCGCTGTGCGACCTCGACCACTTCAAGCTGGTGAACGACGAATACGGTCACGCCGCCGGCGACGCCGTGCTGCGCCAGATGGCCAGCACGCTGCGCCAGGGCGTGCCACGCGGCGGCTGGGTGGCACGCTGGGGCGGCGAGGAGTTCCTCATCATGTTGCCGGGTTTGGACACCCAGGCCGCCAGCGCCGCGATGGACGTGCTGCGCCAACGCGTCGCGCAGCGCCCCTTCCTGGTGTCCGAGCGCAGTTTACGCATCACCCTGAGCATCGGCATCGGCGGTTTACAAGGCCCGCAGGACGAAGTCGTGCGCGTGCTGACCGAAGCCGACGACAGCCTCTACGAAGCCAAGCGCCAGGGCCGCAACCGCGTCATCACGATGCGGTAAGACGCGACCAGCGGGCGTGCCTGCGCACGCCCGCGTGCGCGGCGAACGATCTGCCGGCTTGCAAGCCGGCAAGCACCGAGTGCGCTGATTGGTATTCGCAGTGCCTGCGCACTGTCGCGTGACGCACGAACGATCTGCCAGCTCAGTCGCCTTCTGCTTGGCTCCCCGGCTGTGCCAGCAGCCAGCGATACAGCGTTTTGCGGTCGGCGCCCAGCATCTCGGCCACCACGGCGGCGGCGCGCGAGGCCGGCAGCTCACGGGCGAGGCGCAACAGCCAGCGCTGCGCCTGTGCGTCCATCGGTTCGGCGCCGCCGGCGGCTTGCAGCACCAGCACGAATTCGCCCTGCACGCGCCGCGTATCCGCCACCAGCCAATCCAGCAACACGGCCGGGCTGCCCTGCACGATGGCTTCGAACTGTTTGGTCAATTCCTTCGCCAGGATCACGTTTGGCGGCTGGGGCAGGAGGGCTGCCAGTTGCCGCAGTTCCTCCAGGCTTTGAACCAGGCGATGCGGCACCTCGAAGCACACCCAGGCGCGCGGCGATGCCAGCGCCTCGCGGTAAAAGGCCGCCCGTTGCTGCCGCGTCGCCGGCACGTAGCCGGCGAAGGTGTAGCCGGCGTCCAGGTCCAGGCCCGAGGCGCTCAGCGCCGTCGTCACGCTGCTGGCGCC
>DAIAZB010000655.1 GCA_027443745.1 Thiomonas sp.
GCAGCAGTGCGCTGCCGGCCTGCGTATGCAGCAGCAGGTATTTCGCACGGCGTTCCACCGCTTCGATGCGCTGGCCGGGCAGCAGCTCGACGACCTCGCGCGGGATCGGCCAGCGCAGGTCGGGGCGGCGCAGCGTCACCGTCGTCACGCGCCGGCCGACCAGGTGCGGTGCGATCCCGCGGCGGGTGGTCTCGACTTCCGGCAGCTCAGGCATCAGCGCAAGCCGATCCGTTCCTGCCGCGCCGGCTGCGGCATGAAGCGCAGCGACACCAGCGCCACGCGGGCGCCCACCTGCACGTAGCACTGCGGGCCGGTGGCGGACATCGCGCCGAAGGCGAGGCGTTGGCCATCCAGCGTGAGCACGGCCTGCGGCGGGGCAAGGCCGATCTTCGCAGCGTCGAAGTCGCCGGCGGCGCGCCATTGCAGCACGGGCGCGGCGGCGGTATCGGCGAGCGTGGTCAGGTAGCGGTCGTCGGCACGCTGGCCATCGGCGCGCCACCAATGGCCGCCGCGCTTCGTATAGCGCACGACGGGCGTGTCGCCGAGCTGCAGCGCCAGTTGCGTGATCGTGGTCGGATCGAGCGCGGTCAGCTTGCCCGGCAGGTTGCGATCGTCGCGCTGCCGTTGCCAGACCGCTGCCGCGACCAGCACGGCCACGCCGAGCAGCATGAAGAGGCGCGTGCGCGCGGCGCGCTTCATGCGCGGCGACGGCGCCAGGCCAGCAGGCCGCCGGCCAGCAACAGCAGCAGCGGCAGCACCACCATGAAGCCGATGGTGGTGGCGTTGAGCTCGCCCTGGCCGATACGCAGCACGCGGTCGGGCACGCCTTCGCGCGGCAGGTCGACCAGCGCATCGTCGCCCAGCAGCCAGTTGAAGATGCGCTCGCCCAGCGCGCGGTTGCCGCCCTGGCCGAGGTAGGCGTTGGAGAGGAAGTCGCCGTCACCGATCACCACCGCGCGCTGCTCGCGCTTGCCGGGGCTGGGCGAGAGCCGAGCCAGCGCGAAACCGAAGTCCAGCGGACCCTTGAACTCGCCCGCCGCCGCGTCGTAGTGGATGGCCGAGGGGTGCGCATTGTCGATGGAATGGAACTCGGTCCAGCTCTGCGCGCTGGAGCGCAGCAGCGGCGTCACCGTCCAGCCCCCTGCGCCGGTACGCGCCAGCGCGGCCACCTGCGGGAAACGCGTGGCGAGCTGGAAACCCAGCGTGATCGGATTGGGCGGATACTGCGCCACCGCCAGCAGGCGCGGGTCGCCCAGTCCCAGCGCGCTGCCCGCGCCGTCCACCAGCACGCCGGGCAGCACCTGTACGCCGAGGGCGTCGGCCAGCGGCTTGAGACCGAGGTCGTCGTTGGCGGGGTCGCGCAGCCACAGCAGGTTGCCGCCGTCCCGCACGTAGTTCACCAGCGCCTGTGTCGCGCCGGCGGGCAAGTCGGAGGTGGGGCTGGCCAGCACTACCAGGTCGGTGCCCTGCGGCACGGCACTCGCCTGCGCAAAGCTCAGCGGCACCGCGCGCAGGCCGCTCTGCGCGAGCTGGCCCATCAGCATGCCCATGTCCGCGCCGCCCTGGCCCGAGGGCAGCCGCTCGCCATCGCCGGTGACGAAGGCGACGATGCGGTCGCGGCCGCGAATCAGGCGTTGCAGCGCATTGGTCACGCTGTCCTCGGAAAGCTCCGTCAGCTGCTGCTGATGGCCGTGGTAATGCAGGATCAGCTCGCCGTCGACGGAGATGCCGAGCTGGCGCATCCTGGCCGGGTCCTGTTGCGGATCGACGAAGCGCAGAGTGAGGTCGGGCTTGGCTTGCCGGTAGCGCTGCAGGAAGCCGGCGACCTGGGCGCGCAGGTCGCCCTGCGGGCTGGCGTAGCTGACGATGTCCACTGGGCCGTGCAACTGGGCCAGCACGGCCCGGCTGCGCGGCGACAGGCTGAGGCGACCGTTTGCCGTCCAGTCGGAAACGTGCGCGTAGCGCGTGCTGAAGAAGCCGAGCGCGCCGGCACCCGCCAGCAGGAGCAGGGCGAACAACCAACCATCCAGACGCCGGGAAAGTCTCATCTCAGCCACGCTCCCTGTCGGCCGCCACACGGCGCGTGGCCAGCGCGAGGCATACCGCGATCAGCAGTACGAACCAGGCGATGTCGGTGGTGGAGACCAGGCCGCGCAGCAGGTTCTGCTCGTGCGTGCTCATCGCCAGCCAGTTGATGGCGCCGCCGTCGAGGCCGGCCATCTGCGCGCCGAGGTTCACCGTCCACAACCCCAGGCCGATCAACAGGCCAAGTACGGCGGCGATGGCCGGATGCGTGGTGAACGCGGACGCGGCCAGGGTTAGCGCCGCCAGCGCGGCCAGCATCAGGACGATGCCCAGCGTGGCGGCGGCCAGCTTGCCCCAGTCCGGCGTGGTGGCGTGCGCCAGCGAAAGCGGCATGGCCAGCACCAGCAGCAGCCACAGCAGCAGCCATAGCAGCAGGGCGGCGTATTTGCCGAGCACGATGCGCGACGCCGGCACGCCGGCGGCGAACAGCAGCGGCAGCGTGCCGTGGCGTCGTTCGCCGGCCAGCGTGGACATCGCGAGCAGCGGTACCACCAGGAAGGCGAGCTGCGCCATCTGGCCCAGCAGCGGCACCGCCACCAGGTCCACGTATCCGGGGCCGTCCGGCAGGGCGGCGAGCTTGATCTCGTTGGCGAGGAAGTCGCCCAGCAGGCGGGTGAAGCACCAGCCCAGCCAGGCCAGGCTCAACGCCAGCAGCACCCAGGCCAGCGGTTGCACGCGC
>DAIAZB010000656.1 GCA_027443745.1 Thiomonas sp.
TCCGCTGTCCCGCCACATCGAAACCCTGGCCTTCCACGCCCAGCGTCTCGGGCTGCAGGGGCGCGTCACCGGCTCGCACCTCACCTCCATGCACAGCATGGACAACGATTACGTGTCCAAGCTGCTGCCGTTGCTGCGCGAAGCGGGCGTGGCGGCCATCGCCAACCCACTGATCAACATCACCCTGCAGGGCCGGCGCGACACCTACCCCAAGCGCCGCGGCATGACCCGCGTGCCCGAGCTACTGGCCGCCGGCATACCCGTGGCGTTTGGTCAGGACTGCGTGATGGACCCCTGGTACGGCCTGGGCTCGGGCGACATGCTGGAAGTCGCGCACATGGGCCTGCATGTGGCGCAGATGACCGGGCAGGACGCGATGCGCCAATGCTTTGCCGCAGTCACCACCACGCCCGCCGCCATCCTCGGGTTGCAGGGCTACGGGCTGGAGGTCGGCCGCCGCGCCGACCTCGTGCTGCTGCAAGCCGGAAACCCGATCGACGCCATTCGCCTGCGTGCCACGCGGCTGGCGGTGATCCGCGGCGGCAAGCTTATCGCCGCCACGCCACCCGCGACCGCGGCCCTGCAGTTGCCGGGGCGCCCGGCCGCGGTGGATTGGCGCCGTGGCTGATGCCCGGGCAACGCCGCATGCCCGGACCGCGGCCCGGCCAGGGCCACTGCCCAGGCTTGCGCCGCGCCCATGCACGGCATGGAACATCGCACCGGGCCGGCATGCGTCAGGGTCTTCGGGAATGAATTTTGCTTGGCTTTTGTCTACGATTGGGTGTCGTTCAGACAGCGCCAGACTGCCCCCGACACGACACATCCCCGCCCTGCACAACGAGGACACTCCATGAACAGTTCCATCGCCCCATCCGCCCTGCCCGGCTACGAGCCCGGCATCGAAACCCGCGGCATCGAACGCGTGCCGCCGCACGACCGCAGCCACGTGCGCATCATCGACAACTTCACCATGTGGCTGTCGGCCAACCTGGTCATCTCCACCGTGGCGCTCGGCGCCCTGGCCATTCCGGTGTTCGGCCTGGGGTTCTGGGATAGTGTGGCGGTCATCGTCGGCTTCAACATCCTGGGCGTGCTGCCGGTGGCGTTCTTCTCCACGCTCGGCCCCAAGCTCGGGCTGCGGCAGATGACCATCTCGCGCTTTTCCTTCGGCTGGAACGGCGCCAAGGTCATGGCGCTGTTCAACGTCGCCGCGTGCATCGGCTGGTCGGCGGTCAACGTCATCGTCGGCGCGCAGATCGTCACCGCCATCACCGGCGGCGCCGTGCCCACCTGGGCCGCCATCCTCATCATCGCCGCGCTCACCACCGTGGTCAGCATCTACGGCTACCGCTACGTGCACCGCTACGAGCGCTTCGCCTGGATGCCCATGGCGGCCATCTTCCTCATCGTGCTGTTCGCCGCCGGCGGCCAGATGCAAACCCTGCCCACCCCGGCGTGGACCATGGCGCACGTGGCCTCGCTGGTGTCGTTCGGCGGCGCCATCTTCGGCTTCGCCACCGGCTGGAGTTCCTACGCCGCCGACTACAACGTCAACCAACCCGAGGACACCGCCCCCTCGCGCGTGTTCTGGCTCACCTTCCT
>DAIAZB010000657.1 GCA_027443745.1 Thiomonas sp.
ACATGACATACAGCCCCACCGCCGATGAGCGCGCCTGGCGTGCCAGTGCCGGCACCTGCGAGGTGGCCATGGCCTGGGCGATGAACACACCGGCCGAGCTCAGCGTGAGACCGAGCACGATGTCGGGCAGCGTCGGCAGCAGGGTGAGCAGCATGCCTGTGCCGGACATCGCCACGGCGGCGACGAACACCCGGCGCTGGCCGAAACGCCAGGCCAGCCGCCCGGCCAGCGGCGTGACAAGCATGCCCACCAGATACACCGTGAACAGCAGGCTGAGTTGCCGCAGGTCGAGGCGGTACGGGGCAGCCGCGAGATGGAAGCTCACGTACGTGAAGGTGCACACCTGCGAGAACAGGATGCCGAAGCCGATGGCATACGTGCCCAGCAACTTGGGGTTGCGCAGGTGCGGCCGCAGTCCGGCGAGCGAGGCGCGCAGGTTGGCACTGGGGCGAAAGCGGCGCGACCGCGGCAAGCCCCGGGCGATGAGCAGCAGGAAGATGGCGTTGATCGCCCCCAGCACGACAAAGGCCGCCTGCCAGTCCCAGTGCGCCGTGACCATGCCGGCAATGAAGCGCCCGAGAAAGCCGCCGGCCACCGAGCCCGAGATGTACAGCGCCGTCACCGCCGGCACCGCGCGTGCCGGCCATTCCTCGCCGATGTAGGCCACGGTGGCGGTGAACACGCCGGGAATGAACAAGCCTTCGAGCAGGCGCCAGGCGAGCAAGGCATGCAGGCTGCCGGCGGTGGCGGCGAGGGCCGTGGTCAAGCTCAGCCCGGCCAGCGAGAACAGCAGCACCGGCTTGCGCCCGTAGCGGTCCGACAGGCTGCCGGAAAACGGCGCGGCCAGCGCCACCGCCAGGGTGGTGAAGGTGATGGTGAGGCTGAGTTCGGCCACGCTGGCATGGAACACGCCCTGCAACGTCGGCAGCAGGCCCTGCGTGACATACATGGTGAAAAACGCGCACATGCCGGCCGCCACCACCGCGACGCGGGCGCGCCAGCCCGGCGTGGGCGAGGCCGAAGCGTCGGCGCCGGGCGTTGCGGCATGCCGCGGCGCGCCAGCGCCGATGCGGTCGATCACCGGCCGCGCATCGAGGCTTGGCGGGGTCGTCGTGCCGATGGCGGGCTCGGGGCCACCGATCGACAGCGGCTCGACAACGGTCGTCGCAAGGCTTGTTGAGTTCATGTTTTTGTCGTGAAGCCAGAGTCTGCAAGACTAGCCCTTGCCATTCAATCTGTGAAATTGAATATTCGTTGTTTTTGATATGATTTTCGAATGGAAATACGGCATCTGCGCGCCTTCATCGCCGTGGCTGAAGAGCGCCACTTCACCCGCGCCGCACAGCGGCTGCATCTCTCGCAACCGCCGCTGTCGCAGCAGATTCAGGCGCTCGAGGTCGAACTCGGCGTGCGCCTGTTCGAGCGCGGGCGCAGCGGCGTCAGCCTCACCGCCGCCGGGCAGGCGCTGCTGCCCCAGGCCCTGGGCATTCTCGACCAGTTGCAGCGCGCCACGGAACTGGCGCGCCGCGCGGGCCGGGGCGAGAGTGGCGCCCTGGCGGTGGGCTTTGCCGGCTCCATGCCGTTTTCGGCCGTGATGCCACAGTTGTTGCACGCGTTCCACGCCGCCTGGCCCGGGGTGGAATTGCAATTGCGCGAGCAGCCCTCGCGCGAGCAGATCGACGATTTGGTGGCACGGCGCCTGGACGTCGGCTTGATTCGCCCGACACGACATGCCGAGTTGAATGCGCTGGAGACCCGGCTGCTGTTGCGCGAACCCTTGCTGGCCGCGCTGCACACGCGTCATCCGCTGGCCGCAAGCGCTCGTCTGAAGCTGCGCCAGTTGCGCGACGAACCATTCATTCTCTACAGCTCCACGCTGGGCTCGGGCCTGCGCGAGCAGACCCTGGCGCTTTGCCTCAAGGCCGGCTTCAGCCCGCGCATCGCTCAGGAAGTGCATGAGATGCCCACCCTCATCAGCCTGGTGGCGGCGGGCATGGGCGTGGGGCTGGTGGCGGAGTCGATGCAGCGGGCGCAGATGCCCTATGTGCGCCATGTGCCCCTGCTCGACGCCGGTGCGCACAGCGACATTCTGCTGGCGTGGAAGCGCGACAACCCCTCCATCACGCTGCACAATTTTCTGCAACTCGCCGCTGCGCGTGGCAACGCCGGCGGCCCCGCCCTGAAGCCCGGAGACTGAATACCCTCCCGGCGTCGCCCGCGAGGCGCAGGAGCGCCGGCCAGCGCTCAAACCCCGAGTCGCTGGGCGATGGCCGCTTCGCGCGCCGCCAGCACCGCCTGGGCGATGGCCGTGGCGGTGCCGCCGGCCAGCTGCACGCGCCGGGCAATGGCCCCGGCATCCACCGCCAGCACGGCGTCCAGCGCGGCTTGCAGACGCATGCGCTGCGGATAGGGTTGCTGCGGAAATTCCCCGCCGCGACCGCGGTGGTCGGCCTCGCAGGCGAGCAGGGCCTGGGCGAAACGCGCCGGCC
>DAIAZB010000658.1 GCA_027443745.1 Thiomonas sp.
GACTACTTCGCCGGCAAAGACCCGCAGCAGTCGCTGTTCACCGGCACGTTCTGCCACTCCTGGCACATCGGCGACGCCAACTTCGCCCTCGACCTGGCGCTCACGCTCGAAGGCGAAATCGATCGCCTGGTCATGCCCACACGCGACAACGTCGGCGGCCGGCTCAAGCTCGTCGGCGGCCGCAAGCGGCCGCCCAACCAGCCCCACTGGGACGACGTCCACCCATGATCTGCCGCATGCAGCAAGCGCCTGTGCGGCTCGGCCATGCCGCTGATTCAGTCTGCAGCGAGTCCTTTGCTTGCTTCGCCGCAGCCAGCAGGCACGCAAAGCGCTGGGCCGAGCGCCCGGCATGGCGCTAGCACCAGCCAGTTTTTGGCGTGGGCGCCGTGTGCATGGCGTGCCTGGGCGGCGCTGGGCCGGTCGTCTGTCATGCCAGCGTCGAGCCTTTTCGGTATTCATCGGGCGTAGACCCCGTCATGCGGCGGAACATGGCGATGAACGCCGACGACGAGTTGTAGCCCAGGTCGTGCGCGATGTTCTCGACCGTGTCGCCGGCGTGGAGTCGCGGCATGGCACTGACCACGCGCAGGCGCTTGCGCCATTCGGCGAGCGACATGCCCAACTCCCGCAGGCAGCGACGCATCAGGGTGCGCTCGGTGGTGTGGCGCGACCCGGCCAGCGCTGCCAGCGAGCGCGTATCGCCGGGGTTGGCCTCCAGTTCCTGCAGCAAAGGGCTGAGCAGCGGGTCTTGCGACATGGGCAAATAGCTGCCGGCGCAAGCTGCCGTGGCCAACTGATCCACCAACACTTGCAGCAAACGATGGACCGCGCCCGACCTTGACTGCAGCGGAGCATGCTGCCGCAGATGATCGAGCAGGGCCCGCAGCAGCGGGCTGACTACCAGCGCGCAGCAGGTCTTGGGGAGAGCCGCACACAGGTGCTCGGCGATGTAGAGCGAGCCGTGGACGGCCGCCTGCCGGTTCAAGCCCCGATGCTCCAGCGCCGGCGGCAGCCAGACACCGTATTGCGGCGGCGCGAGCAGATGCCGGTCGCGCAGCTTGATTTCCATCACTCCGCTGAAGGCGTAGACAAACTCACCCCAGGGATGGCTGTGCTGCGGGTAGGTGGCGTGTGCCGGCATGTCGGCGACACGAAAGTAAATGGGGCTCGGCAGCGCCTTGCTGAAGGGTGGATTGCGGTGGTGCTGCGCGGATTCGTTCATGGTGTTCCATGCATGGCTTTCCATGCGCCGATTGGCGCGATGCGTTGTCATGATTTCACTATAAATCGCTGATATGTCAAACGGACAATGGCGTTTGAACATCGCCATCCACTCGCCTCCATGGACACCCGCAAACCCCTCGACGCCATGTCCGTTGGCCTCATGCTGCTGCTCTGCCTGATTTGGAGCATGCAGCAAATCGCGCTCAAGGCCACGGCGGCGGAGATTTCGCCCATGCTGCAAATTGCACTGCGCTCAGGAATCGGCGCGCTGTTGGTCAGCGTGTTCATGGCCGCGCGTGGCCAGCGCGTATCGCTGTTGAATGCCCATTGGCGGCCGGGGCTCGTCGTCGGCAGCCTGTTCGCCCTCGAATATCTGCTCGTCAGCGAGAGCCTGCGTTTCACATCAGCGGCGCATCTGGTGGTGTTTCTCTACACCGCGCCGGTGTTCGCCGCCTTGGGTCTGCACTGGAAGCTGCCGTCCGAACGGCTGGCAGCACTGCAGTGGCTAGGCATCGCCCTGGCGTTCGGCGGCATTGCCGTGGCATTCCTCGGCGGCGACCATGCGGCCGCAGCCGGCGAACCGTCCAATGTGCCGCTGGGCGACTTTCTGGCGCTCATGGCTGGGGCTTCCTGGGGGGGAACCACCGTGGTGGTGCGGGCAACCGGCCTGTCCAGCCTGTTCGCAGCGCAAACTTTGCTTTATCAATTGCTGGGGGCCTTCCTGCTGTTGTTGCCAGCTTCATTTCTGCTTGGGCAAACCACGTTCGAGCCCACGCCACTGGCCTTATGGGCACTGGCGTTTCAGTCGCTGATCGTGTCCTTCGCCAGTTTTCTGGCATGGTTCTGGCTGCTGCGGCATTACCTGGCCTCGCGGCTTGGCGTGCTGGCCTTCATGACGCCGCTGTTCGGCATCGTGCTCGGCGCGTGGCTGTTGCGCGAGCCCATCAACCCAAGCTTTCTGGCAGGCTCCCTGCTGATCTTGCCGGGTATCGTGCTGGTGAGTGGCTATGGCCTGCTGCAGCAGTGGGCGGATACAGTGACCAAACGACAAAATTGACCCTGGCAGGCAGCACCGCCAGCAGCGCAAACCTCACCCAACCCCAAGGAGCATGACCATGGCCGCTTACATCGTTGCCGACATCGAGATCACCGATCCCGCCGCCTACGAAACCTACCGCCAGCAAGTGCCGGCCCTGATCGCAGCCCACGGCGGGCGCTATCTGGTGCGCGGCGGCGCCGTCTTGGTGCTGGAGGGCGACCGCCAGCCAGGCCGCCAGGTGATTCTGGAGTTCCCGGACATGGCCCATCTGCGGGCGTTCTACAGCTCGCCGCAGTACAAAACGCTGATTGCGATCCGCCAGGGCGCTTCGCACGGCAGCCTGCTGGCGATCGAGGGGGTGTGAACGCCGCG
>DAIAZB010000659.1 GCA_027443745.1 Thiomonas sp.
GATCTCGCCGTAGCCAAGCACGCGAATTTCGACCGGCACCGTGCGCGGCGGCTGTCGCGGCACGTTGAGAAACTGGAAGGTCTTGTCGGTCATGGCGTGACTCGGTGAACGCGATCGCGGGTGAACATGGGTGCAGCGCGCAAGGCGTGCGGACAGGTGTCCTTCGACTGCGCTTCGCTACGCTCAGGACGAACGGGGGAGATGACGCATCTGCGCGGCGGCTCACCAGCCAAAGGCGAGCAGCGAGTCATGCTTTGCTGCAGATGTTGATGCTGATCTTGCTTTTGATCTTGTGCCCCTCGACGGCGCCGAGGAGCGGAGCCGGCGGCAGGGGAAAGCCAGACTGTTCGAGGCCATGGATGGCCGAGTTGTCTGGCGGCCTGCTGCCGGCGAGCACCGCAGGGGACGCGGCGGGCGCAACACCCGCCGCGCGCCGGCGCGGGGTGTCTTTTCTCTTGGCTACTTCTCTTTACTCCGGGCGTCCTGCCCTGCGCCCTTCGGGCCAGCTGCGCTGTTCGCCCGTGCTCCAGGCACGGGCGTGGACAAGCAAAGAGAAGTAGCCCGGCCGCCGCAAGGCGGTCGGAACCGCTCTGGCTTTCCTGCGAATCTGGCGAAATCAAAATCTGCGGCGAGCACCCGCCCCTCACCCTCCCCCGACGGGGAGAGGGGAATATTCCGGGCATTCGGAAAAACCGGCCGCTCGTCATGCCGCGCTCCGCAGCTCTTCAGCCAGCGCCGCCAGGCTGGCGGCCTTCGGCTTGACCAGCCAGAACTTGTACTGCAGGCCGCGGAAGTCGCGCAGGATCTGCCGGCCCCACGCGCTGCCGGTGTATTCGACATGGCGCGTCACCAGCTGGCGCAGGTGCTGCATGTAGTTCTCCATGCCCTCCGGCGAGATGCGCAGGATGTCCACCAGCTCGTGGTTGTAGCAGTCGACGAAATCGCGCTCCAGGTCCAGCACGTAGGCGAAGCCGCCGGTCATGCCGGCGCCGAAGTTGAGCCCGACCTTGCCCAGCACGGCGACCACGCCGCCGGTCATGTATTCGCAGCAGTGGTCGCCGGCGCCTTCCACCACCGCCAGCGCGCCGGAGTTGCGCACGGCGAAGCGCTCGCCGGCGCGCCCGGCGGCGAACAGCTCGCCGTCGGTGGCGCCGTACAAGCAAGTGTTGCCGATGATCGAGGCGTCCTGGCTGGCGAACGGCGAATCCGCCGGCGGGCGCACCACGATGCGGCCGCCGGCCATGCCCTTGCCGACGCCGTCGTTGGCCTCGCCGGTGAGGTCGATGTGCACGCCGCCAGCGTTCCATGCACCCAGGCTTTGCCCGGCGGCGCCCTCGAGCTGCAGGGTGATCGGGTGCGCGTCCATGCCGTGGTCGCCGTGCAGGCGCGCCACGTCGCCGGACAACCGCGCGCCGATCGCGCGGTCGGTGTTGGCGATGGCGTAGGCGAACGTGCCGCCCAGCGCGCGGGTCACCGCCTCGTCGGCGTCCGCGCTGATGCGCGAGGCCAGCGCGGCGGGGTCGCGCATCGGATTGCGCGGCAGCGTGCAGGCCGCATCGACCTCGGCGCCGAGGCCCTGGCCGTCGATCAGCGCGCCGAGGTCGAGCCGGTGCTGCACCGGCGTGGTGCCTTCGAGCTGGCGCAGCAGATCGGTGCGCCCCACGATCTCGCCCAGGCTGCGCACGCCCAGCCGCGCCAGGTGCGCGCGCACGTCCTCGGCGACGAAGCGGAAATAGTTCATCACCATCTCCGGCAGGCCGATGAAGTGCTGCTTGCGCAGCACCGGATGCTGGGTGGCCACGCCGGTGGCGCAGTTGTTGAGGTGGCAGATGCGCAGGTACTTGCAGCCCAGCGCCACCATCGGGCCGGTGCCGAAGCCGAAGCTCTCGGCGCCGAGCATCGCCGCCTTGATCACGTCCAGCCCGGTCTTCAGGCCGCCGTCGGTCTGCAGCCGCACGCGGCCGCGCAGGTCGTTGCGGCGCAGCGTCTGCTGGGTCTCGGCCAGGCCCAGCTCCCACGGCGTGCCGGCGTACTTGATCGAGCTGAGCGGGCTGGCGCCGGTGCCGCCATCGTGACCGCTGACGGTGATCAGATCCGCGCCGGCCTTGACCACACCGGCCGCCAC
>DAIAZB010000660.1 GCA_027443745.1 Thiomonas sp.
CAGCGCCGGGTCACCCTGCGGGTCGCCGTAGTGCAGGCTGACGTTCTCCAGTTCACCCTCCCGCAGCACGCGGCGAACGGCCTGGGCCAGCGCCGGGGTGTGCAACCAATCCGCGGGCAAGGTGCCGGCACCCGGCATGCCCCGCAGGCCGTGTGAGCCCGCGGCATGCATTTGCGCGAACATGCCGCGCATCAGCGCGGTGGCGTGGGTGGGAAGGGGCGCCGCGGCAGCCGACAAGGCGGACTGTCGCAGTGCTTGTTGCGTGGCGCGCACGAAAAAACCACGCTTCGGCCTGGCCTCGACCAAGCCTTGGGCCTGCAGCAAGTCGTAGGCCGCAACCACCGTCTGCGGACTCACCCTGTGTTGCCGAGCGCAGGCGCGCACCGAGGGCAGACGGCTGCCCGCCGCCAGCAATTGCGCCTGGATTTGCTGGGCGAAGCGGGCGGCGATGCGCGTCTGCAGGTTCTCTCCGGCCTGCAAGGTGTTGGCCGCAAGGAACGGAATAGAGGCTTCTGTCATGTTCAAATGACCGATACAGATTCATCATCTAAAGGTCGAAGTGTATGGTTTCTGTATGGGCGGCTCGCTTAGGCTACCGGGATGATCCACCCCCTCGACCCATCGCCCGACAAGGCAGCAAAATCGGCTCCTGCAGATCCGGGCCGCATGCCGCCGGCCGTCTCGCTGACACATGCCGCAAGCTCGCCGACAGTTGCGCTGCATGACGGACAGGAGGTGCCCGTTCCCGGCCGAGCCTGGCTCCTGGGACTGCTGGGGACGGCGCTCTTCGCCCTCAGCTTGCCAGCAACGCGTCTGGCGGTGGGCTCGGCGGCGGCACCGGAGCTCGCGCCGCTGTTCGTGGCGCTGGCGCGTGCAGCCCTGGCCGGTTTGCTGGCCGCAGGCTGGCTGGCATGGCGCCGAACACCTTGGCCACCGCGCCAGCTGTGGCTGACCATCGTTTCGGTGGCGGCGGGCGTAGTGTTCGGTTTTCCGCTGTTCACCAGTCTGGCGTTGCGCCAGGTCGATGCGGTGCACGCCTCGCTGATGCTGGGCCTGCTGCCCTTGGCAACGGCAGCGATCGGCGCCAGGCTGGCGCGACAACGGCCGAGCACCGCCTTTTGGCTCTGGGCGGCAGCCGGCAGTGCGCTCGTCTGCGTCTACGCTTTGCGCCAGGGCGGCCAGGTGGCGCATCCCGGTCCGTCGGGTCTGGGCCTGCACCTTCAAGCAGCCGATGCCTTGCTCGGACTGGCGATGCTGGCAGGTGGCTGGGGCTACGCGCGCGGCGCGCTGCTGGCGCGGCAGTTGCCGTCCGAGCAAGTCATCAGCTGGGCCGTGGTGTTCAGTCTGCCCATCACGCTGCCCGCCGCGTACTGGCTGTGGCCGCAGCATCCGGCGGCCATCGCGCCGACAGCCTGGGGCGCGCTGGCCTATCTCGGCATCGTCTCGATGTGGCTGGGTTTTTTCGCCTGGTACCGCGCCCTGGCACTTGGCGGCACGGTGCGCGTGTCGCAGGTGCAGTTGCTGCAGCCGTTTTTGTCCATGCTGGCCGCGAGCCTGTTGCTCGGCGAACGGCTGGACGCCACCACCCTGCAGTTCGCCCTGGCCGTGATGACCACGGTGCTGGCGGGGCGGCGGGCGCGGGTGCATCCGGCAGCGGCAGAAATGGCCGCGGCGGCCCCGGCAAAACCCGCCTTGCATCGGACCCCGGGCACGGAACCGACCCCGGCGCCGAGCCACGACAAGCCCCACTCCACCCGCAACGCCAAGGACGCCGTTCGATGATCTTCC
>DAIAZB010000661.1 GCA_027443745.1 Thiomonas sp.
GAACTACACCGAACGCCTCAAGCGCGAACAGGTGCGTCAGTACGGCTACCCACAAAGCATGGGGCACGACGCCTACATGTTGCGCAACTACGAAGAGGATCACCTCATCAGCCTGGAACTCGGCGGCAGCCCGGACAGCCCGCAGAACCTCTGGCCCGAGCCGCACCACGTCATCGGTGGCTGGGGGAGTTACGTCAAAGACCAGCTCGAGAACCGGCTGCATGACATGGTCTGCGGCGGACAGATCACGCTGGCGCAAGCGCAAAGCGCCATCGCGCACAACTGGATTGCGACGTACCAGCAGGTGATCTCCAAAACGCCAGCGCAAGGGCGCTCGCATCGGTACGGGGGTTGAGACTTGACTGCTCCCCTCCCTGAAGGAATGGGATTCCCACTTCACAGAACCCAGCCCATGCTGCCTTACAGCAACACAGGACTTACGGCCTCTCCATGGGCTGACACCGCAAGTCCTGCGGCCAAAATGTTGCGCGCGGCGTTGACGTCGCGGTCGTGCTGCGTGCCGCACTGCGGACACGTCCAGCGACGCACCGACAACGGCATCGAGCCCTGGGTGTGGCCGCACACCGAGCATCGCTTGCTCGATGGATACCAGCGATCGATGCCGATCAGCGTGCGCCCGGCCCACTGCGCCTTGTACTCAAGCTGCCTGACGAACTCCGACCAGCTCGCATCGCTGATCGACTTGGCCATGCTGCGGTTGCGCAGCATGTTCTTCACGGCCAGCGTCTCCAGGGCGATCACTTGGTTCTCGCTGATCAACCGGGTGGAGAGCTTGTGCAGGAAATCCCTGCGCGCGTCCGTGATGTGCGCATGCAAGCGCGCGACCTTCAACTTCAGCTTGGCCCGGTTTTTCGAGCCGAGTCTGGCACGCGCCAAGGCGCGTTGCCTTCTCCCGAGACGCGCTTCGCAGTGGCGAAACGTCTTGGGCGAAGCGATCTTCTCTCCCGTCGAGAGGATCGCGAAATGGGTGAGGCCCAAGTCAATGCCGATGCGCCCCTGCGCCTTCGGCTTCGGGGTTGCCGTGTCGTCGCACAGCAGCGAGGCGAAGTACCGGCCCGCGGCGTCACGCGAGATGGTTACGGTTGTGAGCTTGGCGGCCTTGGGGATCGTGCGTGACCAGCGGATGGCCAGCGCCTCGTCCATCTTCGCCAGTCGCAGCTCGCGCCTGGCCGCATCCCAGCGAAAGGCGCTGGTGGTGTATTCGGCCGCCTGCGGCCCATCTTTGCGCTTGAACGAGGGGTACTTCGCCCGCTTGGCGAAGAAGTTGGAAAAGGCGGTGTTCAGGTGCCGCAGCGCCTGCTGCACCGGCACGCTGCTGACTTCGTTCAGCCAGGCGTGTTCGGGCGTTTTCTTGAGCGCCGTCAGCGCAGCGGAGGTCTCGTGGTAGCCCACACGCCGCTGTCTTTGAAACCACGCATCGCTGCGCAGTCGCAGCATGTGGTTGTACGCGAAGCGCGCGCACCCGAACGTGCGAGCCAGGACTTGCTCCTGCTCGGGCGTGGGGTAGAACCGAAAGCGGTAAGCGCGCTTGATGTTCATGCCTCACACTATACACGATATACGTGTGAGAACGCAACCCAGTACCGATCTCCGATCGGCACTCCTTTCCTCCCCGCCCTGAACGGCGGGGTTTCTCGGAGAAACGGATGAAAACCACCATTCGCCTTCTCCTCCTCGCCTTCGCCGCCACTCTCTTACTCGGCGCTTGCTCGCGCATCCCGACCGGATCTGTTGGCATCGTCAAGCACTTCAGCGGGACGATCTCCGATTCTGTAGCCCATCCCGGCATGCACCTGGCTGTGTTCGACAGCTACTACCCGATCGACACGACACTGACCCGCGCCGAAGTCAAGGACATGCAGCCCAAGGACGCCCATGGCGTGTCTCTGCGCGACGTGTCGGTGGTCGTGACGTATGGCCTCGACCCAACGAAAGTCGCCCCGTTTTACCGGGCCACCAAAGAGATGGACCGGGAGCCGAACTCGGACTACTACACGCTGGGCATGGAAATCCTGGAAAAATCCATCATCCCCTATGCGGTGCAGATCGCCACGGAGAAATCCGATCTTTCGACGATTTCTTCGCACCTTGGCGGCTACGCCAACGACATCCAGACTGCCGTGCAGCAACGCCTGGACAAACTCTACCCCGGCATCAATCCGTTCATCATTCAGAGTGTGACCGTGCCGACGTTCGACCTGCCGCCCGCCATTCAGGCCCAGGTCAACGCCAAGGCTGGCTACCAGGCCGAACTGCAGACCATTGCCGCGGAGCAGGCCGTGATCGAGCAGCGCAAGCAGCTCACGCAAGATCGCGCGACGGTGAACGCGAACGCGTTGGCGCAGGCGGCCAAGTCAACCGGGCTGACGCCAGAAGAAATCATCGCGTGGGAGAAGGCCCGCGCCATGAGCGCGATGGCGCAGAAGATGACCGGCGGCCAGGCACTGGTGCAGGTCAAGCCCTGATTGCACGCGCATGCAAGCCGTCGACATCCATCTTCTGGCGTTCGACGCCAGCGCCATCGCGTACGCCTCAGCGTATGTGCTCAATCTGTCCAGGCTTGCGCACAATGGCCTGCAAACTGGCGTCATCCACGGCACCGTGAACTCGGTGCTTTCCACGCTGCGCGAGCATCCGAACGCGCTTGGTGTGATTCTTATGGATGGACACGCAGCGTGGCGCAAGGCGATCCTGCCCGACTACAAGGGCAACCGCCAGGACACCCCCGAGAAGATCGAGATCCGCGCCCAGGTGCGCCGACAACTTCCGATCGCGTTAGCCTTGCTGCATGAGTTGGGTATTCCCCTGGTGCGCCACCCCGACGCCGAAGCCGACGATCTCGCAGGCATGCTCGTGCGCCATGCGCAGCGCTGCCGCATCCCCACGCGCATGATCAGCCCCGATTCCGACTGGTGGCAGGGCATCGGCGAGTGCGTGGACTGGTACTCCACCAGGGATCGATCGCGGGTGGACATGGCAGCGCTGCGCACCATGGACACAAAGAAGTCACCGCCCGATGGCTGGCGCAGCCCGCGCGAGTACATCGAGGCCAAGATCATCGCCGGGGACACGGGCGACATGATCGACGGGATCGCTGGCGCCGGGCTGCCCACGGCGGCGAAGATCCTGCGCAGCGCCAAGAATGGGCTTGCTGGCGTCATGCGTGGGGAATTCGACGCCAGCGGCGTGGTCGCTGGCCGCATGCGCACGCCCGATGGTCTGGCCTTGCTGCGCCGCAATGAGATGCTGATTGACTGGATCCTGGCCCCGATGCCCGACCCCGATTTCCTCGGCATCTCAGCCTACCCTGCCTCACCCGAGGCTGCGCGGCAACGGGCCGTCGATCATGGGCTTCAGGCCGTCCTCAAACACATCAACCCCTTTGCCGGAAACGACTCGACACGTCACGCCCTGTGGAACGAGGTCGTGCGGGCCTTTGAGCATCCAAGCGTCACGCATGCCATCCTTGAAATGTGAAACATGAAAGCGCTGGACGTTTCGCTGCTATCCGCGATGATTGTCGATCTGGACATCCGTCTCGCAAGCCACGGCGATGCGCGAACGCTCTCTGTACTGGCCGACGCCAACCTCGGCCCTGGTTATTTTGACTTGCCAGAAGCCGGGCGCACAGCGGTGGCGCTTGACCAAGGAGTGATCGTCGGGTTTTGTTATGCCCGTGCGATCAAGGAAGACGACCCGCTTTGGATCGACTACTGGCGCTGGTTTGCCGCCTCGCGTCAGACCCCATGCGCCGATAAGCATGCCGTTGCGCGGGGCGTTGTGGTGTTGGCTTACATCGACAAGCACAGACTGAACGATGACGCAAAGCGCCAGCTTGGCTCTCCCAAACCACTCAACAGGGCTTCTCATGCCACACGATGAAACCAATCGCCCGCAATCGACGGGCCAGGACAACCAAGCACAGACAACCATGCATCGGATCCGCGCCCGGTCCGATGATCGCTATGGCGATCTGGCTGATGTGATGCGCGCAGCGCTGGCGTGGCGCAGCAAATGGGAAGACCATCAGCGCCCCCACAACAGGCAAGCGGAACATCCGGTCATGGAAACCGATGTGGACGCCGCAGAGTGGCATTTCATGGAGGCTGTTCGGGTCTACAAGCGTGGCAAGCCGATCCCGGCAAACACCACAGTCGAAATCCCGTTCGCCCTTGAGGATGCGCCGTGCGCGCCCCGCATGACCCATGATCGCCCGGTGATGCCCGGTTGGTATTGGTACGCCCTGCCTGACACCTGGACGATTCAACCCGCTTGGGTCTACCGCTATGAGGGTGAACTTTGGTACACCCTGGATGCCATCCCGGACGGCGGGCCAGACGATGGCTTTGAGATGGCGCAATGCAGCGAAGACGCCATCTGGAGCGCAGAACCCATGCAATCGCTCATGCCGCATTCTTCCCAGGCGGAGATTCGCGCGCTTCGGGCGTTCCACGACTTTTTCAGCGAGCAGACCGAGAGGCTGTTTGCTGAGTTCGGCATGCCTGCTGTAGACCTCTACAACGCGGTACGCGCCGCGCAGAGGGC
>DAIAZB010000662.1 GCA_027443745.1 Thiomonas sp.
TCGCTGCCGGTGGAGGTCGAGGTGGAGACCCTGGCCCAGCTCGATGAAGCGCTGGCGCTGGCGCCCACCCGCATCCTGCTGGACAACTTCACGCTCGATGACCTGGTCGAGGCGGTGCGGCGCAGCGCCGGCCGCGTTGCACTGGAAGCATCCGGCGGCATCGATCTGCTGGGACTGCGGGCGCTGGCCGAAACCGGCGTGGATTACATCTCGATCGGCGCACTGACCAAGCACGTGCGCGCGGTCGATTTCTCGCTGCGCGTCGTCGAATGACCCGCGGCGCGGACGCGCGTCTACTTGATGACGCGCAGGTGCGGCGGTTTCTTCACGGGGGGCTCCGCGCCATCACCGGCGGGATCGGCATCGACGGTTGCTGTCGGGGTGGCGCTGGTCGCTGACGCCGCCGCATCGGTGTTGGGCTCGGAATCGGGCGGGAACACCATGCCCTGGGCATTTTCGCGTGCGTACACCGCCTCCACCGCGTTCATCGGGACGTACACCGACTGGCTGACACCGCCGAACCGTGCCTGGAAGGCGATCGCCTCGTTGTCGATGCGCAGATGCGCCACCGCGCGCAGCGCGATGTTCAGAGTCACCTTGCCTTCGCGCACCGCGAAGGACGGCACGCGCACGCCGGGCATGCGCGCATCCACCTGGATATGCGGCGTCAGGCCGTTGTCGTTGATCCACTCCACCAGCGCACGCACCAGATAGGGGCGGCTGGAGTTCATGGTGGGCGCGGGAGCTTCGCTCACTGGCGCAGCGCCCGTTCGTCGGCGGTCAGGCTGCGGGCGAAACCCTGGCTGGCGAACAAACGTTCGCCGTAGTCGATCACCGGTGCCGCGCTGCGCGGCAAGTCGATGCCCAGCGCCGGCAAGCGCCAGATCAGCGGCGCCACCAGGCAGTCGGCCAGGCTGATCTCGTTGTTGAGCACGAATTTGGCCATCTTGAACAGAGGTACGGATGCCAGCAGCGATTCACGCAGTTGGCGGCGCGCAGTCTCACCCGTTCGCCCCCCCGCCTTGATGGCCGCCACCATGGGCAGCCAGTCGCGTTCCACCCGCGTCTGTAGCAGGCGCAGACGGGCGCGCGACTGCGGATCGATCGGCATCAGCGGCGGATGCGGGAAACGCTCGTCGATGTACTCGCAGATCACCGTGGTTTCGTATAGTGTCAGGTCGCGGTCGATCAGCGTGGGCGCGCTGACGTAGGGGTTCAACTCGGCCAGTTCCGACGGTGGCTTGGCCGCATCGACCAGTTCGCGCTCATACGAGATGCCTTTCGCCGCCAATACCAGCCGCACGCGATGGCACTGGATGTCATCGGCCAGTGTGTACAGCGTCAACACGTTGCGCAAGCGCGGGTTATGCGCCATGGACTACACCCCCCCGACAGCGCGCCCGGCGCGGATCAATGAATGTCCTTCCAGTACTCGCGCTTGAGAAAAACGGCAAGCAGAGAAAACGCGACCAGATACATCAGCACCCATAGGCCCAGACGTTCGCGCTCGTAGGTGTTGGGTTCGGCCACGTAGGTCAGAAAAGCGGTCACGTCACGCGCGGTGCGATCGAACTGCTCTGGCGTTTCCAGTCCGGGCTGGTTGATCTCGAGTTTCTCGACCTTCGCGTCCTCGCCTGGCTTGGCCGCTGCGTAGACGGCAGTCTGCACGCCCTGCAGCGACCACAGCGGGTCGGGCATGGATGCGTTGGGGAACACCGTGTTGTTCCAGCCCACTGGCCGCGAGGGATCGAGGTAAAACGACTTCAGGTAGCTGTAAACCCAGTTCTCGCCCTTGGTACGAACCTCCAGCGAGAGATCCGGCGGCGCCTTGCCAAACCATTTCGCGGCATCGGCGGCGGGCATGCTGGAGATGGCGTGGTCGCCGAACTTGGCGCCGTTGAAGTCGAAATTGTCCAGCACCTGTTTTTCACTGAGGCCGAGATCCTGGCTGATGCGCTCGTAACGCATGTATTCCAGCGAATGGCAGCCCGCGCAGTAGTTGAAGAAGACGCGCGCGCCGCGCTGTACCGAGGCGATGTCATGCAGGTTGACATGTGCCTCGTAGAGCGTGGCAGCCCCTTCCTGGGCCAGGACCTGACCGGAGAGCAGCACCAGCAGGGCGGC
>DAIAZB010000663.1 GCA_027443745.1 Thiomonas sp.
GACAGGTCGTCGAAGTCGGTCCAGTCGATGGCAATGCCCGCCGCGCGGGCAATGGCCACCAGATGAATGGTGTGGTTGGTGGAGCCGCCCGTGGCGAGCAGCCCGACGATGGCGTTGACCACGGCGCGCTCGTCCACCAGCTCCCCGATCGGCGTGGGCTCGGCACCCACGGCCGAAATGCGCACCGCCCGCTGTGCCGCCGCGCGGGTCAGCGCCTCGCGCAGGGGCGTTCCCGGGTGAACGAAGGCCGCGCCCGGCAGATGCAGGCCCATGATCTCCATGAGCATCTGGTTGGAATTGGCCGTGCCGTAGAACGTGCAGGTGCCGGGCCCGTGGTACGACTGCATCTCGGCTTTCAGCAGCTCGTCGCGGCCGATCTTGCCCTCGGCGTAAAGCTCGCGCACATGCGCCTTTTCGCTGTTGGACATGCCCGTGGTCATGGGCCCGCCCGGCACGAAGATGCCCGGCAGATGGCCGAAGGTCAGGGCGCCGATCAGCAGCCCCGGGACGATTTTGTCGCACACGCCCAGATACAGCCCCGCGTCGAACATTTGGTGGCTCAAGGCGACTGCGGTGGCCATGGCGATGACGTCGCGCGAAAACAGCGACAGTTCCATGCCGGTCTGTCCCTGGGTCACGCCGTCGCACATCGCCGGCACACCGCCGGCGAACTGGGCGCTGGCGCCCACCTCGCCCGCCGCCTGCTTGATCCAGGCCGGAAACTGCGCCAACGGCTGGTGCGCCGACAACATATCGTTGTAGGCAGAGACGATGGCCAGATTGGGTGGCGACTCGGGCTTGAGTTCGCGCAGCACGATCTTCTCGCGTCCCGGCATGGCCGCCATGGCGTGGGCCAGGTTGGTGCAGGACAACCGGCTGCGCTCCACCTTGTGCCGACCGTCCGCACCGATGCGCTCGAGGTAGGCGGCGCGTGGGCCTGCGCTGCGGGAAACGATGCGGTCGGTGACGCGCGCGAGGGCGGGATTCAAGGGCGACTTGGGCATTTCGGGCGAAGACTCTTGGATGTAATATTGTTACGTTCGAGCGATACTATCCCGCACCGCATCCAAGCGCAAGCGGAGGATCACTCGCATGGACCGGCAGCATGGTCGCTCCGGTATCCGCGGGCCTCATGATCGTGATGCGTCGCCTTGGACATCGCCATTCCCCGGGTGCGGGCATGCCGATCCGGGTTCAGTCAATCGTCCGGACGCGGAACCATTGACCGAAGGTAATTTAGCTACATACCATGTGCACTCGATCAAACGCCAAGCCAAACTGGAGAATCCATCATGACCACCTCCCCTTTTGACATCGTGCTGTTCGGCGGCACTGGGGACCTGGTCATGCGCAAACTGCTGCCGGCGCTCTATCAGGCGCACAAGGCGGGCCTGCTGCATCCGCAGGGGCGCATCCTGGCGCTGGGCCGCAAGGATGCCGATCGCAGCGCCTACCTGCTGCAGATGGAGGCGCAGTCACGGCCGCATGTGCAGGCCGACTTCGATGCCGCCGCCTGGGCGACCTTCGCCGAGCGCATTCTCTACTGCAAACTCGACGCCGAGCAGCCGGCCGATTTCGACGCCCTGGCGCAGACCCTTGCCGGCAACGGGGACCGCGTCACCGTGTGCTACCTCGCCACGGCGCCGGCCC
>DAIAZB010000664.1 GCA_027443745.1 Thiomonas sp.
GGCACGGCGTTTTTCGTTCACGACCTCCATCACGAGTTTTTCAAGCACGCCGCGCTCCCAGGCGGAAGACGCGTTGCGAGTTGACTCGCCGGGGCCGGGTTCTCGCAGGGTGTCGTTCGAGTTGGCGTCGTTCATAGGCAAAGGCTGTCAAGGTAGGCAAGCAGATGTCGTCGGGCGGTTGGCAGGATAGCAGCGGGGTTGGTGACGCGCGCGATGGCAACTGGCTCATGCGCCCAGCAGAAACCGCTGCAACGCCGGCACCGAATCGGCGAGGAAGACAGGCTGCAGGTCAGCAAGCTGCTGCGCATCGTGCGCACCGTAAACCACACCGACAGCGGCAGTACCGGCGTTGCGAGCCATGAGCAGGTCGTGTGTGGTATCGCCGATCATGAGGGTCATGTCGGGCGCTCTGTCGAGTTCTTGCATGATTTCCAGCAACATGGCCGGGTGCGGTTTGGATGCGGTCTCGTCAGCGGTACGCGTGGTGTCGAACAGGCCACGTAGGTCGACGTGGTCCAGCGCGCGGTCGAGACCGACGCGCGACTTGCCGGTGGCAACAGCGAGGCTGTAGCCTGCGGCCTTGAGCGCGTACAGCATGTCGAGCGCGCCTGGAAACAAGGTCAGATCGTTGTCATGCGCAAAGTAATGCCGGCGATAGGCCTGCGACAACTGGCCGTAGTCACGCGGGTTTAGCGTCGGGACCGCATGGCGCAGCGCATCGCCCAAACCGAGGCCGATGACATAGGACGCATCGACATCGCTGGGAACCGGCAGGCCGAGATCGCGGCATGCCGCCTGGATGGAGTGGGTGATGACTGCGGTGGAATCCATCAGGGTTCCGTCCCAATCGAACACCAGCAGTTGGTATGGCGTGGTCATCGCGGTTTCAGTTTTTGCCTGCGGCTTGGCAGACTTGGCCCAGCCGCCCGAGCCAGTGCGCATCTTCGTCCGGCCAGTCAGCCTTGAACTGCAGCGGCTCCCCAGTATGCGGGTGGGCTAACGCGAGGTGCGACGCATGCAGGAACATGCGGGCATTGCGCGGCAAGCCAGGCGCGGCCTCGCCACGCGCCAACAGGCGATTGAGCGCTTCGTTGCCGTACTTTTCATCGCCCGCCACTGGGTAGCCCTGGCTTTGCAGGTGCACCCGGATCTGGTGCGTACGCCCGGTATGGATGCGCGCCTCGATCAAGGTCAAGCCCGCCACGCCGGTGCATGCGGCAATGTCAGCAGACCAGGGGTAACGCCGCACCGGGCGGAACTGGCTACGCGCCGCCTGACCTTCGACCGTCGTGGCGATGCACACCCTGCGCTCGCCGTTGGGGGTGAGATATTTATGTAGGGGTTTGCTCACCGTCATCGCATCACCCTGCCACAGCCCGGCCACCAGAACGAAATAGCGTTTGTCGGCCTCGCGCTCGCGCAAGCTGGCGTGCAGCGTGGTGAGGGCGCTGCGCTTCTTGGCCAGCAGCAACACGCCAGAAGTGTCGCGGTCAAGCCGGTGCACGAGTTCGAGATAACGCCCTTGCTGAGAGGCACGCATGGATTCGATCACGCCAAAACTCAGACCGGAGCCACCATGCACCGCCACGCCCGCTGGCTTGTTGATCGCCAGCAGCCAGGCATCCTCGTGCAGGATGGGATACTGACGCGCCGGGGCTGCTGGTGCAGCCTGGGCCATGCGTACCGGGGGCACGCGCACCTGATCGGAACCAGCGAGTTTTTGCGAGACGTCCGCCCGCGCCCCATTCACCCGCACCTCGCCGGAGCGCACGATGCGGTAGATGTGGCTACGGGGAACCCCCTTGAGCACGCGGGCCAGGAAGTTGTCCAGCCTTTGGCCGGCGCCGGATTCGCCCACTGGGAGCAAGGCGGCAGCAGCGGGACTGGGGCGGTGCATATAATTGGGATGCGAAGCGTGTGCTGTTAGAGGCTGGCTGAGTGGAAAATTGCTCGTCTTAATCTGCCGCAGGTTGTGTATTCAAGAAGCCATTCGCAACCGTTGATCATTGGCATTTTAGTGCGGCGACCGTGCAACCCTCGTGGGATTCACAGAGGGCTGCCCCGCCAACAGAACCCGACTCTGAGCACCGCTGATGTCCGCAAATCCGGGCTGTCCAGGCCGATTCGGTCGGCCGGCAAACCTTAGGAATAGTGCAGGACGAGCAAGCTCGTAACTGAACGAACAGAATGCACCACGACCCGGCCCAGGCGCCGCGGTTCTCGACAAAACGAAATCTTCCGTGTCCATCTTGGCCCACCATCGCTTCCCCCCGCGTCACGCACTTGCGGCAGACTCTGGCCGCCGCGTCGCTCGGGTAGGCAACTGGCTGGTCGATGGCGCGACTCCAGCCCGCCCAAGCCCAGGCATGCCCGCATGTGCTGGGGCAGGTGGCTGCGCCTCCACGAGGTCTTTGTCCTGAAGCCGGCGACGAGGCGACTCGTCGCTGCGCGGTCATTCTCCACTTCGGCATCGAGCCTGCTGCGCGAGTCGGGTCTCATCGACCCTGGTGCAATCACGCAGTCCGCCTCATGGGCGGGACGGAGACATTGAAATGAAACGTATGTTGTTCAACGCGACGCAGGCCGAAGAACTGCGCGTCGCCATCGTCGAAGGCCAGAAGCTGCTCGACATCGACATCGAGCAGGTTGGTCGCGAGCAGCGCAAGGGAAATGTCTACAGCGCCGTCGTCACCCGCGTCGAACCCTCGCTCGAAGCCTGCTTCGTCGATTACGGCGAAGAGCGTCATGGCTTTCTGCCGTTCAAGGAAATTTCCCGCCGCTACTTCAAGGAAGGCGTATCGCCATCGCAGGCACGCATTCAAGATGTCATCCGCGAAGGCCAGGAATTGCTGGTGCAGGTGGAGAAAGAAGAACGCGGCAACAAAGGCGCGGCGCTGACCACCTACGTCTCGCTGGCCGGACGTTATCTGGTGCTGATGCCGAACAACCCGCGCGGCGGCGGCGTCAGCCGGCGCATCGAGGGCGAAGACCGTCAGGAACTGCGCGAGACGATGGAACAGTTGCAGCATCCGGACGGCATGAGCCTGATTGCGCGCACCGCCGGCATCGGCCGCAGCGCCGAGGAACTGCAGTGGGACTTGAACTACCTGCTCAAGCTGTGGACGGCCATCGAGGACGCGAGCACGACGCAGAAGGGTGCCTTCCTGATTTACCAGGAGTCGTCGCTGGTCATCCGCGCGATTCGCGACTACTTCACCAGCGACATCGGCGAAATCCTGATCGACACGCAGGACGTGTTCGAGCAGGCACACCAGTTCATGGCTCATGTGATGCCCGACAACGTGAATCGGGTGAAGCGCTACCGCGATGATCTGCCGCTGTTTTCGCGCTTCCAGATCGAGCACCAGATCGAGACCGCGTACTCGCGCACGGTGAACCTGCCGTCCGGCGGCGCCATCGTCATCGACCACACCGAGGCGTTGGTGGCGGTGGACGTCAACTCGGCGCGCTCCACCCGCGGCAGCGCCATCGAAGACACGGCACTGCGCACGAATCTGGAAGCAGCCGAGGAAATCGCACGGCAAATGCGGCTGCGCGATCTGGGCGGGCTCATCGTCATGGATTTCATCGACATGGACGAGCCGAAGAACCAGCGCGCCGTGGAAGACCGCCTGCGTGACAGCCTGCGGCAAGACCGTGCCCGCGTGCAAACCAGCAAGATCTCCAAATTCGGCTTGCTGGAAGTCTCGCGTCAGCGCCTGCGCCCTGCCCTTTCGGAAGGCGCTTATGTCACCTGCCCCCGTTGTAATGGCACTGGGCATATCCGTGACACCGAATCCAGCGCGCTGCAAATCCTGCGCATCATCCAGGAAGAGGCGATGAAGGAAGGCACGGCCGCGGTGCATGTGCAGGTGCCGGTGGAAGTCGCCTCCTTCCTGCTCAACGAGAAGCGGGCCGAGATCACCAAGATCGAACTGCGCCAGCGTGTCTCGGTGCTGCTGGCACCGAACAAGCAACTGGAAACCCCGAACTACAAGCTCGAGCGCCTCAAACACGACGATCCGCGCCTGGAAAACCTGCCGGCCAGCTACCGCATGGCCGAAGAGTTCGAGCAGGAAACCACCATCCTGCGCAGTGAGAAGGATGAACGTCCGCGCCAGGAAGCGCTGGTTCGTGGCGTCACCCCAGAAGGCCCAGCACCCATGCCCATGGCCGCTGCGCCGGTGCAAGCTCCGGTTGCTGTTTCGCCAGCGTCAAGCAAGCCCCTGCCGGCAACGGCGGCGCCTTCGACTGGCGGTTTCTTCAGCTGGCTGCGCAAAGTTTTTGCCGGTGATGATGAAACACCCGTGGCCCCGCCGCCTGCCGTCCCGCCCGCCCCTGCAGTCGCCGGCAAGGCCGCAAGCGCGGATGCAGTGGGCCGCAACGGCAACGCACGCAACAACCGCGGACGTGGCCGCGACGGCAATCGCCAGGGCCAGGCGCCCAAACGCGAGAACGGC
>DAIAZB010000665.1 GCA_027443745.1 Thiomonas sp.
TGCGGCGAAACGCCGTGCCTCGTCGTAGTGGCGTGACATCTCCAGCGCCTGCCGGGCGCGCTCCAAGGCCGGCGCATCGCCTGCGGCCTCGGCTTGCTGCAGGCGCTCGCGGGCAAGCTCGGGCGCGAGAATGCGGGCACTGCCGAAGATCACGATGGTGGCTTCGATGCCATGCTCGCGCTGCACCATTTCGGGTTTGAGCAGTTCGAGTTGCATGCGCACCGGGCGCAGGTCGTCCTGCAGCAAAAAGGCGGTATCGGTGAAAGCCAGACGGTAGCTGCTTTCCGGTCCGGCATAGCGCGATGGCGACTTGAATTTGGCAGCCTCTTCCACAGCCGAAGGGAAGTTGCGCGCGGCCAGATGCTTGCGATGTTTGTTCATGCCGCGAGCTTAGCGCGATGCGCAACGCCCGTTGCGCCTTGTGTGCCGAGCCCGACATGGACGCCTGCCTGCGCAGGTGAGCAGTGCGCCGCCCTGTCGGACCTGCTCAGCTTTTGGGTTTGCGCGGCTTGCGCCGCTGTCCGGCCATGATGGGGTCGTACCAGGCGCGCGGCAGCACATGCAGTAGTTTGCTCACCACCGCCATCGGCCAGGGAATGGTGGCATAGGCTCGGCCGGCCGCGATGGCGCGCAGCGCGCGACGCGCAAAGGCGTCCGGCTGCAGGAGAAAAGGCATGGGAAAGGGATTTCCCGCCGTGAGTGGCGTCGCGACGTAGCCGGGACTGATGGTGACCACGCGCACGCCCGAGTCGCGCAATTCCACGCGCAGACTCTCCAGCGCATGAATGAGCGCAGCCTTGCTCGCGCAGTAAGCCGCGTGCCCCGGCAGACCGCGCACCCCGACCACGCTGGCAACGCCCACCAGAGTGCCGTTGCCGCGCGCGCGCATGGGCGCAATGAACGGCGCCAGAGTGGCCAAGGCCGCCAGCCAGTTGCTGTCCATCACCTCACGCGCCACAGCCAAGTCCTCCGGGCGCGCCAGGTCCACGCCATGGCTGATGCCGGCGTTGGCGATGACCACCTGCGGGCAGCCCCAGCCTTGCACCAGGGCGCCGGCATGCTCGCGCCAGGCTTCGGTTTGCAACAAATCGAGCGTGATGAGGCGTATGCGCATCGGGTCCACGGTTTGCAGGCCCTGCGCCTGGGCACAGGCTTTGGCGGTTGCGCCCAATGCATCGGCCCTGCGGCCCACCAGAACCAGCCTCCAGCCCTGCGCGGCATAGGCTTGCGCAAGCGCCGCGCCGATCCCGCTGGATGCGCCGGTGATGAGGGCCGTGGGTGGATGCGCGGCGTCGGTTCGGGTGTTCATGGGCGAGGTCCTGCTGGAAACAATCGTAAGCCCGCGCAGACGTTTGTCGTGTTGGCGCCATGCGCTCTCGGTCCCGGCGCCATGCGCTGCGCACGGCGGCAATCAGCCGCCCGCGCCCACCAGCTTGCCGTTCACCTGGCCCTGCATGGCGAACGTGCCGTCGAGCCCGTTCATCTCCAGGCTGCCGCCGGAGAACACCGTGCCGCCCCGCTGCACCGTGGTTGGACGGCTCGACGAGAGTCGCTGGGCATTGGGAAAAATGTTGAGAAAGTCGCTGCGCACGATGAGTGGTGGCGCTCCAGGC
>DAIAZB010000666.1 GCA_027443745.1 Thiomonas sp.
ACCGTGGTGCCGACATCGCCGATGAGGTGGTCCGGTTGGACGGGCAGCTCCGTCGCCAGTTGCTGCATGAAGTCCTGGCCACGACCGCTGACGAAGATCAGCACCAGTTCGCTGCGATGTGACGTGATCCACTGCAGCAGCGCCTCGCGTTGTGCTGGGCTGCCCCCGAGAAAGGTGCCGTCGAGGTCGGTCGCCAGGATGGTGAGAGGCATGGCGCGGGCTCTCACTGCAACAGCCGCTGCGACGAGATCGCAGTCGCCAGGCGTGCTGCCTTGGCCAGTCGACCGTCCTGCTGCGCAGGTGCCATCGCCGATGGCACGGGTTCGGGCAGTGCTTGCGCCGGGCTGTCGCGCAGCAATCGCGCCAACGCCTGCGGCACGCTGACGTGCTGGAGCAGGACATCGCGCACGCAGGCGGCGACATGCAAATGCAGGCCATGGCGGCGCTCCAGCGCTTGCACCGACAGCGCGGCGATGGCCCCCTCAGCCAACCCGCCGCCGGAGGCGGCAGTTGCGACGGATGCATCGAGACCATCGCCACGGCCCAGTCGCAGCCCGAGCCGGGTGTTGCGTGAGCGGGTGGAGGCCACGGTCAGAAACAAGTCGCCCACGCCGCAACTTCTCAACAGGGTCTGACTGCGTCCGCCCAGTGCCCGTGTGAGCCTGCGCATATCGTCCAGCCCCAGGGTGACGATGGCAGCGCGTGCGTTCTCGCCCAGGTCCTGTGCCATGGCCATGCCGCTGGCAATGGCGACGATGTTCTTCATCGCCCCGCCGACTTGCGCCGCAACCGCGTCCTCGGTCAGCTCCAGCATGATGGCGGCTCGCGCCAGCTGCTGCCGCAGGCCGAGCGCGAAGGCGTGGGCGCGCTGCGCTTGCACATGACTCGGCAGCAGCGCGGGCAGCGCCAAGGTGAGCCGGGTGGGCAGACCACGCGCCACTTCGTCGGCAAAGCTCGGGCCGCTGAGCACCCCCAGCAACGCGTGATCGTCACAGCAGTCGCGCAAGACTTCGGTGGGCAGCGCACCGCATTGGCGCTCGAAGCCCTTGCAGGCGGCCAGCACCACGGCGTCGGGCGCGAGCAGGGGCGCGGCGCGCTGCGCGGTTTCGCGCAGCGCCGCCGAAGGCAGTGCCAGCACCACCAGCCGCGCGCCGGCAAGGGCTTCAGCGAGCTCCGTGGCTGCGCGCAGGCCCGGTGGCAGCGTGATGCCGGGCAAATGCCTGGGGTTGCTGCGGTGGGTCCGCAGCGTGGACCAAGTCCGGCCGCCTGGCCCAGAGCGTGACCTGGCTGCCGCTGCGTTGCAGCGCAGCAGCCAGGGCCGTTCCCCAGGCCCCGGCGCCGAGCACGGCGATGGGTTGTGATGGGCCCGAGCGGGCCTCGTTCATGCCTTGCGGCATGGGGGGAGTGGCGCAAACTGCGTCCATCGCGGCTCCAGAGTCGTGGATGGCCGGCTGGCGCATCCGAGGAAAGGATGGCCGATGCAGCACCGGCCATGGCGACTTGGCGATCCCCCGCACGCGCTGGCGGCGGGATCAAGGCAGGAATCGGCCGCTCATGGAGCCATGCATGAGGAGCCGATTCGCAGGGTGGTGAAACGCCCGTCGATCGCACCAGGCGAGGCCCGGCTGCCGCCCGAGGGCGGCGCGGATCAGGACATGAACGTGCGCAACGAGTGCGCACACGGATGGTCTCTAGAGACTCATTCTGAGAAACTCTGATTATTAGAATTCTAAAGCAATTTTCATGATGGATAAACAGATAAAACTCTAAATTAGAGCCTTTACACTGGGAGTGTGATGGAATTTGAGGGGATTGCGTGAGCATCTGCCCGTCGCGCGGCCTGAGGGGCGTTGAGACTGCTGCGTCGCAACAAGAGGTGGTGGAGGCACACAGTCTTCAGACCCATCCCGGCTCATGCATGCGCGGCAGCTCATGGGCTGGCATCGCGGCGGGGCCGGTTCGGTTTTGGGATTGGCTTGACGGCTCAGGCGTTGCGCAAGGCTTCGTTCAGCAGCGCCTCGAACTCGCCGTCCTCACCTGCGAGCGGCGCCCAGGCGAGGAACTGTGGCGTCGTCAACGACTACTCGCGAGGGGTGTGCCCATAGCGCAAGCGCAGCAGCAGCACACAGGAGGCGAGACTCAAGGTGATGGCATTGGCGGCGATGAGCGGCCAGGAACCCTCGGCGATGCCGTAGATCAGCCACAGAAACACCCCGGTCGTGAACGCGGCATACATGCCGACGGAAATGCCGGAAACGTCGCGCGTGCGCAGGGTCAGCCAAACCTGCGGAATGAAGGAGGCCGTGGTCAAGGCTGCGGCAGTGAAGCCCAACCAGTCGGATAGGTGCATGATGCGGCTGACGGACCCGGACTCAGGCGTTGTACAGCGCGTCGTCCAGCAAGGCTTCAATCGTACCCCAGCCGCCGGCCGCGCGTGGGTCATTGATCAGCGCCACCACGGTGGAGCGGCGGCCCGTGGCCGGCGATTGCACATAGCCCGCCAGACTCAACACATTGCGCAGGCTGCCGGTCTTGGCGTGGATCAGGCCAGCTTCCGGGCGGCCGTCGAAGCGACGTTTGAGCGTGCCGTCCTCACCCGTGAGTGGCAGCGAGGCGATGAACTCCGGCATCACCGCAGACGCCCAGGCGGCGCGCAGCAGGCGGTTGATGTCGTTGGCCGAGATGCGGGCGATGCGCGACAGCCCGCAGCCGTTGTCCAGCACCAGACCGGGCATGGCGAGCTGATGCGCATCCAGCCACTGGTTGGCGGCTTGCGCGGCCTTGGCGAAGTTGGCCGGCGGCCCATAGGTTTGCAGCGCCAGCGTGAGGAACACCTGCTGCGCCATGACGTTGTTGCTGTACTTGTTGATGTCACGCACGATCACCGCCAGCGGCTCGGATTCCCAGGCCGTGAGCAGGTTGGCAGTCGGCGGCAACCGACCCGACACCACCTGCCCGTTCCAGGCGATGCCCACCTGCATGAACAAGGCGGCCAGGATGCCCTGGGCGAATGCGTCGGCCGACAGGGGCGCGGCGATGTTCCAGGTCTGCTCCCCGCACTGCGGCGAATACTGCCCGGTGAAGGCAGGGGCAAGCGGTTGATCGAAGTTGGCATGCAGGCGGTCTTTCCACGCGCCGCAGGCCGCGCCATCGAGGTGCGGGCGCTGCGTCACATGAAAGCCCGCCAGCGGCGGCTCCACCGCAATGCCCACCTGGCCGCGCTGTGGCTCGGGCTGGAAGCTCAGACGCATGGCGCCGAAGTTCAGCAGCAAGGCGTTGGGGCCGACGTTGTAGGGCGCCAGGGTGTCGCCGTCGAAGGCAGCGCGGTCGTGCGGCGGCAGGTCGAACGCGCTGCGGTCGATCAGCACGTTGCCGTCGATGCGGCGCAGGCCCAAGTCGCGCAGGCGCTGAGCCAGGCTCCACAGGTTGTCGGCCATCAGG
>DAIAZB010000667.1 GCA_027443745.1 Thiomonas sp.
GTGGAGGAGGGCGCGAGCCCGCAGCAGGTGGACCGAGCCCTCGAAGCCTGGGGCATGGCGATGGGGCCTTACCGCATGGCCGATCTGGCAGGCAATGACATCGGCTGGGCGATTCGCAAGCGGCGTTATGTCGAGAAGCCGGCGGTGCGGTATTCCGCCCTGGCAGACCGCCTGTGCGAGCGCGGCCGTTTTGGCCAGAAGACGGGAGCCGGCTGGTATCGCTACGAGCCGGGCAAGCGCGATGCGTTGCCAGACCCCGAAGTGGATGCTCTCATCCTGGATTACCGCAGGGAGATCGGTGTCACGCCTCGCCCGTTCCGTGACGCCGAGATCGTCGAGCGTTGCATCTACGCCTTAGTGAACGAAGGCGCGCGGCTGCTGTCCGAGGGAATCGCGCAGCGCGCTTCGGACATCGACCTCGTGTACCTGGCCGGCTATGGATTCCCGGCCTGGCGCGGCGGGCCGATGGGTTACGCCGACAGCGTCGGCCTGGCCATGGTGGCGCGTCGCATGCGCCAGTTCGCGGCGCAGCCGCGGGGCGATACCGCGTTCTGGCAACCCGCGCCACTGCTGGTCGAACTGGCGACGCAGGGCAAGACCTTCAGCGGCGCTTGACGCCGCAAACGCCGCAGCCGTGCTCTGATTCCAGGACCCTCGGCTCACGCGCAAGCACGCCTCGGCGCACGACCACGTCAAACGCAACACACCCCATCCCTTGGAGCTTCCCATGCTAGAGGCTGTCATCGTCTCCACCGCGCGCACGGCGCTGGCCAAATCCTGGCGCGGAGCGCTCAACCTGACCCATGGCGCCACACTTGGCGGTCATGTGGTGCAAGCCGCGGTGCAACGCGCGGGCATCGACCCTGCCGAGGTCGAAGATTGCATCTTCGGCTGCGCTTACCCCGAGGGCGCCGCCGGCGGCAATATCGCGCGGCAGATTGCGCTGCGCGCCGGACTGCCGGTGACGGTGGCGGGCGCCACGGTCAACCGCTTTTGCGCGTCGGGCCTGCAGGCCATCGCCCTCGCGGCGCAACGCGTCATCGTCGATCAGGTTCCGGTGATGGTCGCCGGCGGCGTCGAGTCCATTTCCTGTGTGCAGAACGATCGCGCCAACAAGCACATGCTGCGCGAAACCTGGCTGCAGCAGCACAAGCCGGAGATTTACTGGACCATGTTGCAAACCGCTGAGACCGTGGCCAAGCGCTACGGGATTGCGCGGCGGCAGCAGGATGAATATGGCGCGCGCAGCCAGCAGCGTGCGGCGGCTGCCCAGGCCGCCGGTCGGTTCGCGGACGAAATCGTGCCCATCACCGTGCGAACCGGCGTGGCCGACAAGCCTACCGGCCAGCTCCTCACGCGCGAAGTCACGCTCAGTCTCGACGAAGGCATTCGCGCCGACACCACCTATGAAGGCGTGGCCAGGATCCGTCCGGCCCTGCCCGGCGGAGTCATCGCCGCCGGCAATGCCAGCCAGTTTTCCGACGGTGCCTCGGCCTGCGTGGTGATGAACGCCCGACTTGCCGAGCAGCGCGGGCTCAAGCCCCTGGGGGCGTTCCGCGGCTTTGCCGTGGCCGGTTGCGAGCCGGATGAAATGGGTATCGGCCCCGTGTTCGCCATTCCGCGTCTGCTGCAGCGCACCGGGCTGAGGATCGACGACATCGGCCTGTGGGAGCTGAACGAGGCGTTTGCCGTGCAGGTGCTTTACTGCCGCGACAAGCTCGGCATTCCCGATGAGCGGCTCAACGTCAACGGCGGCGCCATTGCCGTCGGCCATCCGTATGGAGTCACGGGCGCGCGCCTGGTGGGCCATGCCCTGATCGAGGGCAAGCGCCGCGGCGTGAAGCATGTGGTGGTCACCATGTGCATTGGTGGTGGCCAGGGCGCGGCAGGCTTGTTCGAGGTGCTGTGATTGCCGCCCGCAACGAGCCGTTGAGCCATGCGCCGAACCATCGATTTCCTGTTGCGTGACTGGCTCGACGTTCAAGCCCTGAACGCCAGGCCACGTTACGCCGAGCACAGCTTCGAGACCTTCGCCCAGGTGCTCGACACCTGCGAACGCATCGCCCGCGACAAGTACGCGCCCTTCAACCGCCTGGTCGATCTGGAAGAGCCGCGCCAGGATGGCGACCGGGTCATCCTGCCGCAAGCCACGCACGATGCCTGGCGGGCCTATGCCGAGTCCGGCATGCTGGCCGCAGCCCAGGACGAAGCTCTCGGCGGCATGCAACTGCCCTACACCGTGGAGGCTGCG
>DAIAZB010000668.1 GCA_027443745.1 Thiomonas sp.
GGCATTGCCCTGCATGCCTTGCTGCAGTCCGCCAGCGCCACGGTCCGGCCCGAAGCCGTGATCGAGGGCTTGGATGCGTCAGGCGTTGCCCTGCAACTCGGGCTCGACGCTGGCGAGGCACAGGCCGCGATGCACGCAGCCCTGCGCATCCTGCGCTCGCCACAGGCCAGCATGTATTTTGATGCGGCGCGCATCCGCTGGGCACGCAACGAGGTGGAGGTTGCGTGGAATGCGCAGGCCGCAGACGAGCCGGGCTGGGGGCGGATCGACCGCCTGGTCGAACTCGATGACGCCGTCTGGGTGCTGGACTACCAGCTCGCTGCCAGCACGTTGCAAACCGAGCACTACGCTCCCGTCCTCGCCCGCTATGCACAGGCCTGTGCCGGCCTGTGCCCCGGCAAGCGGGTGCGCGTGGCCCTGATTGCGGGCGACGGCTCGGTGCTGGAATGGCCGGTGCCTGAGGCCGTCAACCCGCCGGGGCCTGAGCCGGCGCAGGGCGCATAGGGGTCGTGGTGGCGGAAACGCCGGCCTTGCTGGCATCCGCTGCGCCCAGCAGCGCGCACATGCGCGCGCGCAGTGCCGTCATCTGCTGTTGCAGCTGCTTGCGCATGAACCATGGCCCCAACAACGGCGGCAGCCAGATGCGCGGGTGCAGTTGCGCGGCGTAATGCACCGCGCTGCCGCCAGTCTGCGCCCGGACCTCGGCGCGGCCCTGTGAATCCAGATTGCCGTGCGTCGTGAACCATGTCGCGACATGTCCGCGCAAGGTGATCTCCAGCGTGCTGTGCAACGTCACCCGAAAGGGCGCGATGCCGCCGCGTCCCGCCTGCAGCACCTGCAGGCTGTCGCCATCGGTTGCGAGCACTTCACTGCGTTCCATGCCCGGCATGTAGCTGGCCATTGCGTTGTAATCGGTCATCGCTTCCCAGGCGATCGGCACCGGCACGGGCGCAAAAAAACGCACGTCCATCTCGAAGTATCTGGGCTGTGCAGCCGGCTCGAGCCGCAGTTGCAAGGGATACCGTCGAAGAATGGCGCGGCAACGCGCGATGGCAGCGGAAGCGGTTGTCGAGGCGGTTGTCAAGGCGCGACCGGGGTCTGACGTGGGTGCCTGAAGCCGCATAGGTCCGTCGTCGCTTTGGGGCAGCGCCCGCGGCCCGGCGGGGTTGGAAGCGGAAGGCATTGCGGGCAGCGTTGCCGCATCAGCCGGCAAGCAGGTCGATGCAAGGCAGCAAAGAACAGCGGCCAAGGTCCTTGGCAAGCGCGGTGGTGCCGCATCAGGCCGACGGTGAAGGCATTGCATCCGCCACATTGTGCGCGGCCTTTCGCACTGAGCGACACGAAGGGAGGCGACGGCACTCGGGTGCAGCGTCTTGGCCAAGGCGAAGGGGGAGGTTGACGAGCCGTTCCCCCGGCACTTGCAGTAAACGGCTGTGGCTGCTCCGTTCCCGGCCTGACCAGGTTTACCGCGCCGCAATGCGGGGCGGCCCGTCAGCGAGTATTGTAGGCGGGCCGGTCAAGGGACTGCCCTTGTGCCTGTCCGCATGGGTTTGCGCCCTCTACAATCCCCCCATGTCCAGTACCGTGCTGGCGCGGAAATGGCGCCCTAAAACCTTCTCCACCCTGATTGGCCAGGACCATGTGGTTCGTGCCCTGACACATGCGCTGGAGCAACGCAGGCTGCATCACGCCTACCTCTTCACCGGCACGCGTGGCGTGGGTAAAACCACGATCGCCCGCATTCTGGCGAAGTCGCTCAACTGCACCGGTGCAGACGGGCAGGGTGGTATCACGGCCGAGCCCTGCGGCGTCTGCCAGGCCTGCACCGAGATCGACGCCGGCCGCTTTGTCGATTACATCGAACTCGACGCCGCCTCGAACCGCGGCGTGGATGACATGACCCGGCTGCTGGAACAGGCGGTCTACAAACCCACATCGGGACGCTTCAAGGTCTACATGATCGACGAAGTGCACATGCTCTCCAACCACGCCTTCAATGCCATGTTGAAAACGCTGGAGGAGCCGCCCGAGTCGGTGAAGTTCGTGCTGGCCACCACCGATCCGCAAAAAGTGCCGGTCACGGTGCTCAGCCGTTGCCTGCAGTTCAGCCTCAAGTCCATGCCGCCAGCAGCGATTGCCGGGCATCTGCAGCAGGTGCTGCAGGCCGAAGGCGTCACCAGCGAGCCAAAGGCTCTGCAGGCCATCGGTCGCGCCGCGCATGGCTCGATGCGTGACGCCCTGTCGCTCACCGACCAGGCCATCGCCTACAGCGCCGGCAGCATCACCTCCGAAGCGGTACGCCAAATGCTGGGCGCGGTGGACGCCGGCTACCTGTTCGAACTGCTGCGCGCCCTGGCTGCCGCTGACGGTGCTGCCTTGCTGCAACTGGCTGATGGCATGGATGCGCGCGGCTTGTCTTTCCCCGCCGCACTGGAGGAACTGGCGTCGCTGTTGCAGCGCATCGCCGTGGTGCAAGTTGTGCCGCAAGCGCTGGATGCTTCCGACCCTGATGGTGCCGCGCTGCGCGAATTGGCCGTGGCCTTGAGTCCGGAACTCGTGCAACTGGCTTACAGCATGGTGCTGCTTGGCCGGGGCGAACTGGCGTTGGCGCCGGACGAGCATGCCGGTTTTTGCATGGTGCTGCTGCGCCTGCTGGCCTTCGCGCCGGTGGGAACCCAGGGCGCCGATCCTGCACCTGCGCAGGGCGGCCAGGGGCGCTCGGATGCATCGGTAACGCCATCGCGCCCAGCAGCGGCGGCCACGCCGGTTGCCTCGGTGGCTCATCGCCCCAAGCCTGTGCAAGCCATGGATCTCGGTGTGATTGCCGCCGTCACGTCCCCCGAGGCCCATGCCTTGGCCGACACGACCGACGCCGTTCAAGCTGTCGCCCGGACGCAGGCGCAGTCCATGCCGGTTGCAAGTTCCGCGCTGCCAGCGGCTGCGCTGCCGTCAAGCTCCGCCCCGGTGCTTGACGAAAGCTGCAGCCGGCCGTTCCCAGGCCCAGAGGCCGATTGGCCCAGCCTGGCCCAGCGCCTGGAGGTCGTCGCCCTGGCGCGCAGCCTCGCACTGCAAAGCCAGTGGATGGGGGCTGAGGGCGATTGCTGGAGCCTGCGCGTGCCCAGCGAACAATTCACGCGTGCCGGCGCGCTGGACAAGCTGCAGGCCGTGTTGAGCACGACCGCGGGCCGGCACATCAGCCTGCGCATCGAGGTGGGTCCTGTGCGCGACAGCGCCAGCTTGCGTGCCGCTGCCGCGCGGGCGCAGCGTCAGCAAGAGGCCGAATCCACCATTGCCGCGGATCCGCTGGTGCGCCAGTTGATGCAAGACCTGGGTGCACAGATCGTGCCTGGCTCGGTGCGCCCGCTCGACGCCTGAGTTGGTCGTGACTGCTGTTCCGTCGCTCCATTCCATCACTCAAAACCCCAACGAGGACCCGACCCATGTTCAACAAAGGACAACTCTCCGGCTTGATGAAACAGGCCCAGCAGATGCAGGACAACATGAAGCGCGTGCAGGACGAGCTCGGTGCCATCGAAGTCGAGGGCCAGTCCGGCGCTGGCCTGGTGAAAGTGCTCATGACCTGCAAATACAACGTGCGCCGCGTTGCCATCGATGCCAGCCTGGTGGGTGACGACCGCGACATGCTCGAGGACCTGGTGACCGCGGCCTTCAACGACGCCGTGCGCAAGGCCGAGACCACATCCCAGGAAAAAATGGCAGCCGTCACCGCCGGCATGCCCCTTCCTCCCGGCATGAAGCTGCCATTCTGAAGTCGCATGCCGCGTCAGCCCCCGGCGACCGCGCTGGTCTGTTCGTCGCGCCATCGAACCACCGCATGACGGCACCGCGATGAGCCCCTCCCAACTCACCCAGGTCGCCACCCTCGACGCCTTGATCGACGCCCTGCGCAGTCTGCCCGGAATCGGCCCCAAATCGGCTGCACGCATGGCCTTTCATTTGCTGCAGCACGACCGCGGCGCGGCCTCGCGCCTCGCCGACGCTTTGACCCAGGCCTTGGGCAGCGTCCGGCGTTGCAGCCGCTGCAACACCTACACCGAACAAGAGGTCTGCGCCACCTGTGCCGACTCCAGGCGCGACCGGCGCCTGCTGTGTATCGTGGAAAGCCCGGCCGACCAGGCCGCGGTGGAACAAACCCTCACCTACCGCGGTCTGTACTTCGTGCTCATGGGCCATTTGAGCCCGCTCGATGGCGTCGGCCCCAAGGACATCGGCCTGGATCTGCTGGTGCAGCGTCTGAAGAGCGGCGAGGTGGAGGAAATCATTCTCGCCACCAACTTCACCAATGAAGGCGAGGCCACCGCCCATGTGATTGCCGAAACCCTGAGGCCGCTCGACTTGCGCATCACGCGTCTGGCGCGCGGCGTGCCGGCCGGTGCCGAGCTGGAGTATGTCGACCTCGGCACCATCGCCCGCGCTTTGCTGGACCGGCGCGGCGCTTGACGGCAGGAGCAGGCCTCACCGTCGCGTCGCTTCGGTGAAGCTGCAATCCCGGCCGAGCGACGGCTGCGGGTTGCCGTTAGCATCGGTTCCCGTTCTCTCTTACTCCCACCGGTGTCGCCGCCATGCCCATCTCCCGCCGCCAGACTCTTCAGTGGGCCTCGAGCCTGTTGCTGGGGGTTAGCCCTCTCGCCAGCAGGGCCGCAGCTGCATCCGGCGAAGCGTCCGGCGCAGGTCAACTCAGCCTGTTTGCCGGACAGATACAACTCCATGGTCATACTGACGGCCCGATGGGCAAAGCCACCTTCTTCGATCCGCGTGGCCTGGCCGTGGATCCGCGCAACGGCGACATCATCCTCGCCGACGCCGCCAATGCCCTGATTCGCCGCATCACTCCGGCTGGCGACGTCAGCACCTTGGCGGGGGGCGCCGAAGACCGCGTCAGCAAGGACGGCCCGGCGCTACAGGCGCGTTTCGTCGGCCCTGACGCCTTGGCCGTGGCGCACGACGGCACCGTTTACATCGCTGACTCCTATGCCAACACCATTCGCGTGCTGCGCCACGGCGACGTGACCACACTGGCCGGGCAGGTCGGGCGCCAGGGGTATCGGGACGGGCAGGGAACGGCGGCGCAGTTCAACCATCCGGTGGGCATCGCGGTGGACCCTCGCACCGGCGATGTGTTGGTGGCCGACGCCTACAACAACACCCTGCGGCGCATCAGCCCAAAGGGGCGGGTGCGCACCATCGGTGGGCAGCCGGGTGTGAACGACCATCGCGACGGCTTGCTCAAGCAAGCGCTGTTCAACACGCCCGTGGGCATTGCCGTGGCGCCTGACGGCACCATCTACGTCAGCGAGTTCTTCAATCAGGATGTGCGCAAGATCAGTCCGCAGGGCCTGGTCAGCACCCTGGCAGGCAACCCGACCAAGCGCGGTGACACGGATGGGCGGGGCGCTGCCGCGCTGTTTCGCAAACCGCAGCAACTCTGTCTCGACGAGCAGGGCAACATCATTCTGGCTGACGGCGGCAACCACAAAGTGCGCCGCATCACACCCGCTGGCGAGGTCACGACCCTTGCTGGCCAGGGCCAGCTCGACAAGGTGGAACTCGGCCCATTGCCGGGTGCGCTCATCACGCCTTATGGCGTGGCGCCGGGGCCGCAAGGCAGTGTGCTGGTCAGCAGCGGCGAGGCCGTGTTGCGCATCACCCAGCCAGCCTGAGGGTACGCGCGGCCACGATCTCAGCCGCCGGCCACAGCAGGTTGCGCGGAATCGAACCGGCTCAGGTCGACGCGGGGCTTGGGTTTCCAGCCGCGCTTGTGATGCTCCACCACCACATTGGTGTAGATGCCGCCGCGCACGTACCACTGGGCCGTGACGCGCAGGAAGCGCGGGGCGATGGCTTTCACCAGATCATCCAGAATGGTGTTGGTGACCTTTTCATGGAATGCCCCCTCGTTGCGGTAGCTCCACATGTAGAGCTTGAGGCTCTTGAGCTCGACGCATCGCTTGTCGGGAATGATGTCGAGCAGGATACGGGCGAAATCCGGCTGGCCGGTGAGCGGACACAGGCAGGTGAACTCGGGCACCTGCATATGGATGTGATAGTCACGCCCGGCGGCCGGGTTGGGAAAAGTCTGCAGAGTCTTGCTGGGTTGGCTGCTCATGGGTTGGAAGGTGGGAGAAAGCAAGTCGGAGATCGGCCGGACGAGACATCGCGCATGCGCGGCTCAGCGTGGCGCCATGGCAGGCTGCAGGTCGGGCGGCGACACGGTGCAAACCCGGATTATCCGGGGCCTCGGTGCCGGCCGCTGCGCCGCCGCCCGTGCGGGAGGAGCGCCAGGCGGATGCTATCATCTCAAAAAGACCTCAAATGAGGCTATTTTACTTTTAAAATCAATAACTTACTCACGTGCGCCTGTCCTGGATCAAGCTCGCCGGATTCAAGTCCTTTGCCGACCCCGTGGCCTTTCAAATGCCGGGGCAGCGCATTGGCGTGGTCGGGCCGAACGGCTGCGGCAAGTCCAACATCATCGATGCGGTGCGCTGGGTGCTGGGG
>DAIAZB010000669.1 GCA_027443745.1 Thiomonas sp.
GTCCACTGCGTGCTCGACGCGCACGCCTCCAACTGGCTGGCGGGCGCCCTCAAGCGCCTGGGCTGGTCGGCGCGCGCCGCGCATCGCGTGCTGAAAGTATCGCGCACCATCGCCGATCTGGCGGCCCAGGAGTCCATCGCCTTGGCGCATTTGGCAGAGGCCATCCAGTTTCGCCGGGTGATGGCGGGTCACTGACAAACACCAGGTGCAGCAGGTTGCCGCGCCCATGATGCGGTCGCGCCGCCCAGGCTTGCAAGACTCGGCGGCCTTGGCGTGCAGACGGCTCAGGCCGGACGCAATGGGTCAAAGCCCGAGCCGGAGGCCCCTCAGGGCAGGGGACTGAGCCCGCCATTCGCCCCGAACTGCACGCGCTGGCCCATGGGCGGAGCCGCTCCAAGGGTGGTGCTGCGCATCCGTCCGTCGTCCATACGCACATCCACGCGGTAGACGGTCTGGGCATTGACGCGTTTTTGCACCTCGTTGCCGGCATAGCCGCCACCCAGCGCGCCGATGACCGTCGCCGCGGTGCGACCGTTGCCGCCGCCGACCTGATTGCCGAGCAAGCCGCCAACCACGCCTCCAACCACGGCACCAATGCCGTTGGCTTGGCCCGGTTCCTGCACCGGCGTGACGGCAACCACGGTGCCGCAACTGGCGCAGACCGGCGCCCGTGGCGCGGGAGTCTGCGCCGACTGCGGGGCGAAGGTTTGCGGTGCGGCGTTGCGATCATGATCGGCCACGGGTTGGGTTTGCCGCTGCGGCGGGGCCACGCGGTTCGGTCGCTGCGACTGCATATTGGACGGCTGCAGCGGCGCGAACTGCGATGCCCCGGTGGCAGCCGGGATGGCGTTGGTCACAGCCACCGCCGATTGCGCGCCGGTACCGCCAGCCTGCGCCGGGGTGGCTCCTGCCGGCAGCGACGCCGTGGCCATGGGCGCCAGTGGCTGGGAAGTCGGCGAGGCAGGGCCGGCGCTCAGCTTGTAGAGCACAGCGGCCAGCAGCACGACGATCAGGGTCCCGAGAACGCCGGCGGCGATCCAGACGGATTTGGATGCGGAATTGCCAGTTGGTGGCTGTGGAGGAATTGGAGTTTGCATGATGCGTCCAGGAGTCACGAACAGGGTGCAGGATAGCCCCGCGGCCATCGGCGCTGGAAAGCCGGCGCTTCGAGAGGAGACAGCAATCCTCCGTGCCGAGATGCAGCGGGACGCTTTTGAGCCCCAACCCGGACCCACGCGGGGCGACCGGGAGGCGGCACCGTTCTAACGACATGGCGTGAGCAAAGTTGACACCTGCCTCCCGGCAGGTATGTCACGCCACGTAACGGCTCCTTCAACCCTCAGGCCACCAGCAAGGCCGTCGGCTGGTCCAGCAGCACTTGGGCGGCAGCGGTGTAGGGCAGGTTCAGGGCCTGGGCCACGGCGGCGTAAGTGATGCGACCGGCATGCACGCTGAGGCCGGCGCACAAATGCGGGTCTTCGGTACAGGCCTGCTTCCAGCCCTTGTCGGCCAGCGCAAGGGTGTATGGCAGGGTGGCGTTGTTCAGGGCGTAGGTGGAGGTGCGCGCGACGGCCCCAGGCATGTTGGCGACGCAGTAGTGCACCACGCCGTCGACCACATAGGTCGGATCGTCATGCGTGGTGGCGCGCGAGGTCTCGAAACATCCACCCTGGTCGATGGCGACGTCCACCACCACGCTGCCCGGACGCATGCGCCCGAGCTGTGCGCGTTTCACCAACTTGGGGGCCGCGGCACCGGGAACCAGCACGGCGCCCACCACCAGGTCGGCCTGGGTGACGGCGGCGTCGAGCGCGTGCAGCGTCGAGTACTGGGTGGTGACACGACCGTCGAACAGTTCGTCCAGCTGGCGCAGGCGGGGAAGCGATTTGTCGAGGATGGTGACGCGCGCGCCCAGGCCCACGGCCATGCGCGCGGCATGCGTGCCCACGGTGCCGCCGCCGATGACGACCACATCGCCAGCCGGCACACCCGGCACACCGCCGAGCAGCACGCCGCGGCCGCCACTGGCCTTTTGCAAGGCCACGGCGCCGACCTGCACGGCCATGCGCCCAGCCACTTCACTCATCGGCGCGAGCAGTGGCAGGCCGCCCTGGGCGTCGGTCACGGTTTCGTAGGCGATGGCGGTGCAGCCACTGGCCATCAACAGTTTCGCCTGCTCGGGGTCGGGCGCCAGGTGCAGGTAGGTGAACAGCAGTTGGCCGGGGCGCAGCATGCGGCACTCGGCTGCCTGGGGCTCCTTCACCTTGACGATCATGTCCGCTTGCGCAAAGACGCTGGCGGCATCGGGCGCGATGGCCGCGCCAGCGTCCTTGTAATCGGCATCGCTGGTCCCGATGCCGGCCCCGGCCCCGGCTTGCACCAGCACGCGATGGCCGTGGTGGGTGAGTTCACGCACCGCGCCCGGCGTGAGGCCGACGCGGTATTCATGCACTTTGATTTCCTTTGGTACGCCGATCAACATGCTGTTTTCCCCATGGTTGTGCGTGGCTCCTTGCCACTTGCAAAGATGGGGAAAGTATCGGTCCTGGGAGACGAAATCCGATTGCAAGATCGATGCCTGAAATCCCTGACGAGCACAATTTTCTATGGATTTTCAGGGCTTATGCGGTGCAGAATTGCACGCATTCTTCCAATGTCGCCGCCATGACCGATCTTGACCGTTACGACCGCTCGATTCTCACCCTGTTGCAGGCCGATGGCCGCATGCCCAACGCGCAACTGGCGGACCATGTGGGGCTGTCGGCTTCAGCCTGCTTGCGCCGGGTGCAGCGTCTGGAGCAAACGGGGGTGATCGCGCGCTATGTGGCGCTGCTGGATGCACGCGCCATCGACCGCGCCACCACCGTGTTCATCGAGGTGACGCTGGACAGCCAGCGCGAGGAAGTGCTCGCGGCTTTCGAGAAAGCCGCTGCAGCCAGCCGCGACATACTCGAATGCCAGTTGATGGCAGGCGATTTCGACTACCTGTTGCGCGCTGCAGTGGAAAGCCCGCAGGACTATGAACGCCTGCACAAGCAAGAGCTGTCGCGCCTGCCGCATGTGGTGCGCATCAAGAGCAGTTTCGCGCTGCGCACCGTGGTCAAGCGCACCGATTACCCGGTGTGAGAGCACGGCAGCGTGATCACCGGCTGGGCCCGCGGCATGTGCCGCAAATCGGGCGCCCGGCACGAGCGCGGGGGCGCATCCGAAATGAGCCGCCTCAATGCGACAGCCGACGCAGGATATGTACGTAATAGTTGTTTTGCGCTTCGCCGTGCTCCAGCCCGGCACGGCTCTGCTCCACCACGAAGAGTTCTTCGGCCATGCCGCGCTGCCTGACCTGGCGGCTTAAGCGATAGGTTCCGTGCGTGGGCAACAGCTCGGTGGCCACGAGGGCAATGTAGCCCTGGCCGTCGTCGTCCACGACGATGGCGTCGAAACCCTGAGACGCAGCAACCGCCTGAATCGTGACCGGCTCGAGTCGGCACATGCCGAGGTGGTCGATGTAAATCTGCGCGATTTGCGCGATGTGCTCACATGTGAAGCGCTGCCCGGCGAGAAAGTCTGCCTGCGCCCTGGCGGCGCGCACTGTGTTCGAGGGGAGTTTGGTCCCCTCCTCCGGAGGGTCGTTCAGCGCCACGGCCTTGTGTTGCGCCGAGAGATTCTTGGAGGCATTGGTATGGGCCATGATCTTCATCCTTCGCTGCAATGGTGGGTGCCAAAGACCGGCCCCCCGGGGCCGATCGCATGGTTTGCACTGTAGGAATGAAGCCCGGAAAAGACTGTGAACGATTTCACGGAATGGCCGGAAACATCACGGCCCGGCAGACCGTCCGTTGCGCGCCAGCGCACGGGTCACTAACCGTCGACCGATACGCTCTGTGCCCTTGTTCCGGCAGCGACGCTCACCAACTGACTTCGCGCTCGGGGGTGGAGCTGATTTTGTGGATCGCCAGATCGGCCCCCTGGAACTCGGCTTCGGCGTCGAGCCGAATGCCGATCGTCACCTTGAGCAGGCCGTAGACCGCCAGCCCGCAGAGCAGTGCCCAGGCTACGCCAGCCAGCGTGCCCACCACCTGGCTCCAGAAGCTCACGCCGCCCATGCCGCCGAAGGCCGTCTGGCCGAAGATGCCGGCGGCGATGCCGCCCCAGGCGCCACACAAGCCGTGCAGCGGCCAGACGCCGAGCACATCGTCCATCCGCAAGCGGTTTTGCGTCAAGGTGAACATCCACACGAACAGCCCGCCAGCCACGGCCCCGGTGACCAGGGCGCCGAGGGGGTGCATGATGTCCGAGCCCGCGCACACCGCCACCAGCCCGGCGAGCGGGCCGTTGTGGACGAAACCCGGGTCGTTGCGCCCGGCCACCAAGGCTGCCAGCGTGCCGCCCACCAGGGCCATGAGGGAGTTGATGGCCACCAGGCCGGAAATCTTGCTGATGTTCTGCGCGCTCATGACGTTGAAGCCGAACCAGCCCACGATCAAAATCCACGAACCCAGTGCCAGAAACGGAATGCTGGATGGAGGATGGGGATTGACCCGGCCGTCCTTGTAGCGCCCACGTCTTGCACCCAGCAACAGAACGGCGGGCAACGCGATCCAGCCGCCCATGGCGTGCACCACCACGGAACCCGCGAAGTCGTGGAACGGAGCGCCAAAAACCTGTTCGAACCAGGCCTGCACGCCAAAACGATTGCCCCACATCGCGCCTTCGAACAGTGGGTAGGCCACACCGACGATGGCCGCTGTGGCCATGAGTTGCGGATAGAACCTGGCACGTTCGGCAATGCCGCCTGAGACGATCGCCGGAACCGCGGCGGCAAAAGTCAGCAGAAAGAAAAAGCGGACGAGCTGGAAACCCTCGTCCAGATTGAGTTGGGCTGCCGGCACCCAAAAATGCACCCCGTAGGCGATGCCGTAGCCGACGAAAAAATAGGTCAGCGTGGCGACCGCAAAATCGACCAGGATTTTCACCAGGGCATTGACCTGGTTTTTCTTGCGCACCGTGCC
>DAIAZB010000670.1 GCA_027443745.1 Thiomonas sp.
GCGGGTGGCAGACATTGGCAGGTGGGGCGCGCCGCAGAGCAGCGCGTGACGCCAAGGCAGACAAGCCGAAAAGATACGAGCCGCCTGACAGGCTACAGGATCGCAGCCAAGCTGCCAAACTTTTATGCGCCGCGCTCGGCACTCGCCACGAGTTCTCACTTGCGTCGGCGTTGCGGTGCGCGCATGCTGGATCAACTCGTTCGCGCGCGCCGGCGCCGATACACGAGCCGTCCCGAGCGGGTGCTCGTCAATCGCACCCGGCCATCACGACGATGTTGTGCGACAAGATTATGGGGGCGGACTTTGGCGGGAAGTCCGGCCGGTATGGCCTGCGCCCCTAGCTGCCGCCGTCTTCAGCCGAGTCGGGTTGGCCGTCGTACGGTACGGTGCAGCACGTCAAAACGACCGGTTCGGGCCGGCCGGCCCACAGGTGCGACGGTCGATTCGGGCATTCTTCCAACGGATCAAACTCAGGAGCCGATGCGCGTGATGAACCTTTCTCTATTTGACGCGTTCGGCAAGTTCGGCGCCAAGCCGACCAGCCGATTCGGCAGCCTCTCTGCGATGGCGAATGACGGCGCGTTGGTGATCAATTGCCGCCAGGCGCATTTTTCACACCCCTCGTCCGGGGTTTTGCGCTACGAGACCAGCATCTCGGCCGAGCAGGCCGGCGCCGGAGTGCTCAAAACTCTGAGTGAACATCTGACCCGCGCGCGCGAGGGTGATTTGCCGGTCCGGATGGTCGTCACCTTTGAGCAGCGGCAGAAGACGGGCAAGGCCGGCGGCTATTTCGTCCGTCCTGATCTGATCGGCAAGGTGGCGGACTTCGACGGCGATCGCTTCGCGATCGATTTCACGCGGCCGCAGGCCGCGGCCGTGGAAACCAGCGCGCGCCGGCGCAAATAACACCCATCAGTGCGATGGCGAACACACGGCCATCAGGGTGAAACGAAGGCGCAGGCCGCACGGTACCTTTGATCCGGAATCCCCGCCGCGCATACCCGGGCATTCCATGACGCCCTCGATCCGCCGCGAGGGGCTGGCGATGGCCGTGTCCACGTTTGCGGCGAGGTCGAAACCGCCGTTGCAGTCGCTGTAGGGGCACGGGAAGGTGAAATGGGCGCGCGCCGGCGGGTGCAGGATGCGCGATTGCGGTACCGGCGTGCTGGACCCGCCTCCCTCGAAGCGCAGATCAAAGTGCAGCTGTTCCACCATGGGGAACAGGGTGCGCAATTTGGGAGCGGCTTCCTGGTCGCGCCGCAGCTGTGCGGCGCGGTCTTGACTCGTGGGCGTTGCGCGAGTGTTCGCCAGCTTCATGCGCCGCTCATGGGCGTCGGGTCAGTCGGGCCCGTGGCCGGATCCTGTGACGGTGCGGCATTCTCGGTGGGGCTGGTGGCGCGGGCGGCCCGGCGTTGCTGCTTCTCGAGCTGGCGTGCAGCCCTGCTTTGTTCCTTCTGCTTCTTGGCCAGGCGATAGTTCGGTTTCGGCACTGAGACTCCTCGGTCG
>DAIAZB010000671.1 GCA_027443745.1 Thiomonas sp.
CACTCGACTGGGTGAACCTTTGGGCGCTGGCGGTGAACGAGGAAAACGCCGCAGGCGGCCGCGTCGTCACCGCCCCCACCAACGGCGCTGCCGGCATCGTGCCCGCGGTGCTGCATTACTACGTGCGCCTCACGCCCGAGGCCGACGCGCAAGGCGTGGTGGACTTCCTGCTGACGGCCGGCGCCATCGGCCTGCTGTACAAGGAGAACGCCTCCATCTCGGGTGCCGAAGTGGGCTGTCAGGGAGAGGTTGGCGTGGCCTGCAGCATGGCCGCCGGAGCCTTGTGCGCGGTCCTCGGCGGCAGCGTGAAGCAGGTGGAGAACGCCGCCGAGGTGGGCATGGAACATCATCTGGGACTGACCTGCGACCCGGTGGGCGGTCTGGTGCAGATTCCCTGCATCGAGCGCAACGCCATGGGCGCGGTGCAGGCCATCAACGCCGCCCGCATGGCCTTGCGCGGCAACGGCCAGCATCATGTCTCACTCGACAAAGTCATCAAGACCATGCGCGAAACCGGCGCCGACATGCAGACCAAGTACAAGGAAACCGCCCGCGGTGGGCTGGCGGTGAACATCATCGAGTGCTGAGCGCTCGTGGCGCGTCGCCTCCTCGCAAGCCGCTTCAACGAAAGGCGTAGCGCGCAAAGAAGAACGCCACATTGCCGTTGTTCAGCGTGCTGGTCACCTTGGGCAGGAAGGTTCCGTACAGGGTGAAGCGGCCATACCCCACCGAAACCAGCGGCAAGGCGATGGGAAAGGGAATGTTCTTGAAAATGTCGGCGCGCGAGGTGATGCCCGCGGTGTAGCCGGCCCCGAAATGCAAGGCGCCGACAGGGTCCCACAACCACTGCTTCGCGTAGCCGACCACGGGCTCGGCGTTGCGGTGCGAGTCGGAGAACATCATGGCGTAGATCATCTCGTCGTTGCCGTTCGCATCGATGATGTGCTTGCCCCAACCCAGACCCCAGGCATGGCTGTTGAGTTGGGCGCGCTTGGCTGCGGTGTAGGTGGCCGGGTCGTGCCAGGTGTAGCCAGTGACGAACAGATCGGGCGTGCCGTTGTCGTAGATGTTGGTGAGGTTTTGCGTGGCGCGATCGGCCCAATGCATCACACCCGCCTGGCTCGTGGGTGGCAACAGCATCAGCATGCCGAGAAACGCGGCGAGAACGACCGGGCGCATCGACGCACCATGGACGTGGGATGTTTCTGCAATCTTGCGCGTGTGCGTCTTCATGGGTTTCAGTATCCTGCAGAGACTAAAGGCAGTTGACGGGGCATGTTGACAGTGCCGGTCGATTGGCGCGTCAACGAGCGTGAAAAGTCTTGGCAGCGCCGTTGCCCAGAGCGTCGGGCAGGCATGCTTACCGGGTGCCCGGGCCGCAGGCCTCGAAGCACAGGGTCGTGAACCCGTGCATCCGGCGCCGTTCAGGTAAATGGCACAGGCGGCGTGGCAGCACGGGAACTCAGCGATCACGGGCGGGAAAGTCCCGCAAGGATTCGAGGCGCACAACGATTGAAAAAAAGCAACCCGGAAAACCAAATTTCAATTTTTTGAGAGGACTTCAAAAACGATAATTCAGCCCGACCAGAAGTGTATCCAGATTCGTTCCGAGCGCGCCTGAATTGGGCACGAATTGGTATTCGGTACGAATGCTCACCGCCGGCGTCAAAGCGTAGGACAGGCCCAAACCAAGCAAGGGGCTGGTTCCGGTTGCGTTGTGCCTG
>DAIAZB010000672.1 GCA_027443745.1 Thiomonas sp.
CGATCAGCGGTCCACTTGATCGGCCGGTTGAGTTTTTTGGATGCCCAAGTGAGGCAGACGTCCTCGGCATAGAGGTAGATCTTGGAGCCGAAGCCGCCACCCACGTCCGGGGCGATGACGCGCACTTTGTGCTCGGGCAGGCCCATGACGAAGGCCGTCATCAGCAGGCGCTCGACGTGCGGATTCTGGTTGGCCACGTAGAGCGTGTAGTCGTCGGAGCTGCGGTTGTAGTAGCCAATCGCTGCGCGCGGCTCCATCGCGTTGGGCACGAGGCGGTTGTTCACCAGATCGAGCTTGGTGACATGGGCGGCCTGGGCGAAGGCGGCATCCACGCCCGCCTTGTCGCCAAGAGCCCACTTGTAGCAGTGGTTGTCGGGCGCCGCATCGTGGATGGTGGTCGCCTTGGCCGCATCGGTGACGCGCGTGACGGCGGGCAGCACGTCGTAGTCGACGTCCACCAGTTCGGCGGCGTTCTTGGCCTCCTCCAGTGTTTCGGCCACGACCATCGCGACATGGTCGCCAACGTAGCGCACCTTGCCCTGTGCCAGGATGGGATGGGGCGGTTCTTTCATCGGCGTGCCGTCCGTGCTGGTGATGAGCCAGCCGCAGGGCAGGCCGCCGACCTTGTCGGCCGCCACGTCGGCGCCGGTGTAGACCGCCAGCACGCCCGGTGCGGCGAGGGCGGCTTTCGTGTCGATGCCCTTGATCACGGCGTGGCCGTGCGGTGAGCGCACAAAAACGGCATGCGTCTGGCGCTCGAGTTGGATGTCGTCGGTGTACTGTCCGCCGCCGGTGAGGAAGCGGTAGTCCTCTTTGCGGCGAACGGCTTCGCCGATGTGGGGTAGTTTGGCAAAATCGGACGCGCCCATGGTGTGGTCTCCTCGGGATTAGGGATAGGGAGGTGCTGTGCCGGCGGAGCCCTCGGCCTCGAACCGCAGGCTCCGGTGGGCTTGCAGGCCGAGACCATCGCGTCGCGGCCTTGCTGCACCGCCTTGACGATGTTCTGGTAACCGGTGCAGCGGCAAATGTTGCCTTCGAGAAGTTCACGGATCTCGCCATCACCGGCCTTGGGGTGGTGTTTGCACAAGTCCACGGCGCTGAGCACCATGCCTGGTGTGCAGAAGCCGCACTGCAGACCGTGGCACTCCTTGAAGGCGGCTTGCATGGGGTGCAGGTCACCCGCGGCTGTGGCCAGTCCTTCGATCGTGGTGATGCGCGCGCCTTCGGCCTGCGCCGCCAGGAGATTGCATGACTTCACGGCGCGGTCGTTCATCAACACGGTGCAGGCACCGCACTGGGCTGTGTCGCAACCCACATGGACGCCAGTGAGCCGCAGATGCTCGCGCAAGGCTTGAACCAACAGGGTGTTGGGTGCGACGTCGAGCGACACCGCCTTGGCGTTGACGGTCAATGAGACTTGCATGATGGGCTCCTCGTAGTGTCGTGTCACAACAGGATGTTGCACACGCCGTTGTTTTGCGTCTCCGATTGTTGAGCGGTGAAGCGCCGGCCTCAAGATCAAGTTCTACGGGTAAACGCGAATTTCCGCTTTCACCGATCAGAAATTCTCAAAATGAAACAATGGTTC
>DAIAZB010000673.1 GCA_027443745.1 Thiomonas sp.
GCCGGGAAAAACACCGCGAGGAAGCGCCGCGCCACCATGTCGTACAGCTTGGCCTCGGCCTCGCTCAGCGCCTTGGGCACTTGCGGCGTGGGAATGATGGCGAAGTGGTCCGACACCTTGGCGTTGTCGAACACGCGCTTGGTCGGTTTGACGTAGCCCTTGTCCAGCGCACTGCGGGCGAAGCCGGCCAAGGGCGCAGCGGCGCCCTCGCCTTCCCCCAGCACCTTGAGGGTGTCACGGGCGACGGCCACATAGTCTTCGGGCAGGTGTCGCGAATCGGTTCGCGGATAGGTCAGCGCCTTGTGCTTTTCGTACAGCGACTGCGCCAGCGACAGCGTCATCTTGGCGGAAAACCCGAAACGCGAATTGGCCTCGCGCTGCAGGGTGGTGAGGTCGAACAGGGCCGGCGAGATCTGCGTTGCCGGTTTGGATTCGTCGGTGACCTCGGCCGTCTTGCCGGCGCAGGCGGCGACGATGGCGTCGGCCTGGGCGCGGTCCCATAGGCGGTCGGCGCGGCGATCGCCGTCGTCCGCATCTTTCTTGAACGCCGGGTCGAACCACTTGCCACTGTAGTTGCCGGCGGCGGCGGCGAAACCGGCCTGCACTTCGTAGTAGGGCCGCGCCACATGGCGCCGGATCTGTTCCTCGCGCGCCACCACCACCGACAGCGTCGGCGTCTGCACCCGGCCCACCGGGGTGAGGAAAAAACCGCCATCGCGCGAGTTGAACGCGGTCATCGCCCGCGTGCCGTTGATGCCCACCAGCCAGTCGGCCTCGCTGCGGCAGCGCGCGGCCGAAGCCAAAGGCTGCATCTCGGCGTCGCTGCGCAAATGCGCGAAACCATCGCGGATGGCTTGCGGCGTCATCGACTGCAACCACAGCCGCTGCACCGGTTGCTTGGCACTGGCGTATTGCTGGATCAGGCGGAAAATCAGCTCGCCTTCGCGCCCCGCGTCGCAGGCATTGACCACGGCCGTGACGTCCTTGCGCTTGAGCAGTTTGGCGATGGCCGAGAGTCGCGACTTGGTCTTCTCGATCGGCTTGAGGTCGAAGTGGGTGGGCACCACCGGCAGGTGCGCAAAACTCCATTTGCCGCGCTTGACCTCGAAGGCCTCGGGGGCGCCGATTTCCACCAGATGGCCGACGGCCGAGGTGACGAGGTACGACTCGCTCTCGAAATACTCATCATGCTTGTCGAACTTGCCGGCGGTTGGCGTGAGGGCGCGCACGATGTCTTGCGCGACGCTGGGTTTTTCGGCGATGACGAGGGTTTTGCTCATGGATGCTTGCGTTGAATTCAGAGATCTTTGGCGATGCCGGCGATGTCTTCCGGGAACAGCTCGCCGGACTCGGCCAGTTTCACCCGGCCATCACGCCCGACGACGATGGTCACCGGCAGCCCGGCAGGTTTGGGCAGGACCTTGGCCAGTTCGGGCGACATCCAGGCCACCGGAAAGCTCATGCCGCGCTGCCGGACATAAGGGAGCACGTCGGCGGCCTTCTTGTCGATCGACAGACCGAGCACGATCAGCCCCTTGTGACCGTGGTCCTTGTAGAGTTGTTCCATGTGGGGCATTTGTCTGGCACAGAACGGACACCAGGTCGCCCAGTAGTCCAGCACCACCAGACGCCCCTTCAGATCTTGCGTTTGGAGCTTACGGCCATCGATCAGTTCGATGCTGGCTGGCAAGGGAAAGGCGCTGCCCACGGCGGGCAGCGGCACCGCCTTCATGTCCGTCTTGTTCAGCCCGATTGCCTGCTGCGCCACGGACTGCGCCAGCACCGCGGGCGCAAGCGCCGCTGCGGCAACGCCGCCGGCGAACAATCTGAGATGCAAACGACGCTGCTGGCTCATGCTCAGTCTCCTTACAATTTCATCGCAAGCTGCGATACAAAGTACGGGGTCGTGCGGTGACTCGGCGGTCGCCGCGACTCGGCTCGACACTGCGCTTGCACCCACTGCGCGCCCGTCTATCGGCAAGTTTGCAGATGCAGTTGGTCATGCCCACTCCTTTTTCTACTTTAACCAGTTTCCCGCGAACGGTGAAACCGCGGGTCCGAGTCCATACCCATGCCCAAAACCCAGCCAGCCCCCTTCACGGCGAAGTCCGGCCGTGGCCCACGCACCGAAGTGCGCTCCTCCCCAGTGCATGGCAAGGGTGTGTTTGCACGCAGGCCCGTTGCGGCCGGCGAACGCGTGATCGAGTATGTCGGCGAGCGCATCTCCTGGGATGAAGCCCTGCGCCGCCACCCGCACGACCCGGCGCAGCCCCATCACACCTTCTACTTCTCACTGGATGATGGCCGCGTCATCGACGCGAGCGTCGGCGGCAACAGCGCGCGCTGGATCAACCACGCCTGCGCGCCCAACTGTGAAGCGCGGCAAGAGGGGCTGCGGGTGTTCATTCACGCCCTGCGCGACCTGGCCGTGGGCGAGGAGTTGTTCTACGACTACCGTCTCGTGCTGGACGCGCGCTACACCGCCAAACTCAAGCGCGAATACGCCTGCCACTGCGGGACGCCCGGTTGCCGCGGCACACTGCTTGCACCCAAGCGCTAAGCCTATCCCGAGTCCATGTCCAAGCCCGATCCAGCCGCGTCCAGCGCAAGGGCAGAACCTGTGACGCAGGGCCCTGCCGGCAGCGCCGACGCAAGCCAGGCGCTGGCGCTGCAGACCCTGCTCGAGGCGCAGCAGCAGGCTTGCACGGTGCATTGGTGCGACCAGATCGACTCGACCAATGCCGAACTGCTGGCACGCGTGCGCGCCGTCGACAGCCAGCCTCCGAAGAATCATGCCGGACCGCCCCGAGCCATGCTCGCCCCCGCGGACGGCCGGAGGCGAAGCTGCGGGCCTGGGGGCGCCGGCCCGCAGCTTCTGGTTGCCGGCCACCAGACCGCCGGCCGGGGCCGTCAGGGCCGGCCATGGGTGGACGGCGCCCACACCAGCCTGCTGGCCTCGCTGGCCTGGCCGTTCGCGCCGGGCACACCCATCGCCGGTCTGAGTGTGGCGGTGGGCGTTTGGATGGCGCAATGCCTGCACGGACTGGGGGCCACCGAAGTGCGTTTGAAGTGGCCCAACGATGTGCTGCTGCACGAGCGCAAGCTCGCCGGTGTGCTGGTGGAACTGGCCGATACGCAACTCGCCCGCTGGGCCGTGATCGGCATGGGCCTGAACCTGCGAAGCCCGCCGGGTCTGCCCGATGCCATTGGCCTGGATGCCTGCCATCCGCACCGGGACGCCCCCGACAGCTCGTCAACCGGCTCTCCCCCAGGAGGGCAAGCAAACTGGGGGACGGCCCGTCCGCTTCGTTTGAGCCGCTGGGACGTTTTGCAGCGACTCATGCCGGCCATGCTCGCTGGCCTGCCGATCTACGCGCAGGCCGGCTTCGCTCCCTGGTCCGATGCCTGGAATCAGTTGCACGCCTGGACCGGTGAGCCGGTGGCGGTGCTCGACCATGGCACACTGCGCCAGACGGGCCTGGCGCTGGGGGTGGACGACAGCGGCCACCTGCTGTTGCAGACGGCCCAAGGCACGAGCCGTGTGGCCAGTGGAGACGTGTCGCTGCGGCGCGCCGCGGCGCCGACCGGCCACCAGCCCATGCCCTGAACCATCCGGTACTGCGCCCCTGCCCTCCATCCGAAAACCCGTTCTCCTCGCACCCATTCACCATGCTGCGCGCTTTCGTTTTGCTCCTCGTCCTCGGCAATCTGGGCTTTTACGCCTGGTCGCATGGCTATCTGCGGGCTGCCGGCCTGGGGCCGGCCGACGTGACCGAACCGCAGCGTCTGACGCAGCAAATCCATCCTGAGCGCCTGAGCGTGTCGGTCGTGCAAGCGCCCGCCTCCGCGGCTGCACCCGCGTCGGCACCTGCTGCATCGGCGCCGTCAGCCCAGCCCGGCGCCGCGGCTTCGGCGGCCTCTGCCGCGCAAGCTGCCGTCACGGCGGCCGCATCGAGCCTTGCCGGCAACGCCTCCAAGCTCTGCCTGCAAGTCGGTCCCTACATCACGGTCGGCCCGGCCGTGGGTGCCGCGCTGCGTGCCGCCGGGCTGGCACCAGTGGAAAAAAAGCAGGCGCTCAACCCGCAGTGGATGGTGTTGATGGGCCCCTTCCCGGACACCGCCACGCTCAACCGCAAACTCGGCGAACTGCAGCGCCTGGGTCTGAAGGATGGCACCTACACACCCGTGACCGATCGGCCGGACTACATGCCCGGCATCTCCCTGGGCGTGCTGGCCACTGAAGCTGCAGCGCAACAGGAACTGGCGCAGATGCAAGCCAAAGGCGTGAACAGCGCGCATGTGGTGCAGCGCAATGCCGGCATGAAATCCACCTTCTGGGTGCTGGACGACATGACACCAACCCAGGCCGCGGCCCTGCGCAAACTCAGTGCGAGTGCGCTGAAGGACAAGAAGCCCGAAGCCTGCGCCGGTTGAGCCTGGTGACTGCTGGAACCCTGGGGCGCCGCAGCAGCCCGGCCATGCCTCGCGCCCGGCGCAGCGCCAATCCCGCGAGGTCGCTCAAGCCTGGGCCAACCAGTTGCGTGAGAGCTGCACCCAAAAGCTGGCACCCAGCGGAATGATGTCGTCGTTGAAGTCGTAGCTGGCGTTGTGCAGGGTGCAGGGACCGGCGCCGTGGCCTGGGCTGCGGTGGTCGCCGCCGCCGTTGCCGATGATGACATAGGCGCCGGGCCGCGCTTGCAGCATATAGGCGAAATCTTCCGCCCCCATCGACGGTTCGAAATCGTGGACGGCTTCCTCGCCAACCAGTTCGCGCATGACGTGGCGGGCAAACTCGGCCTCGGCGGCGTGATTGATGGTGGGCGGGTAGTTGCGATGGAAGGTGAAGTCGCACTGCATACCGAACGCCTGTGCGGTGTGCTGCGCCATCTCGCGCATGCGCGACTCGATCAGGTCCAGCAGTTCGGTGGTGAAGGTGCGCGCCGTGCCCTGGATTTCCACCGAGTCGGGCACCACGTTGGTGGCCTCGCCGGCATGGATCATGGTGACGGAAATGACCCCGGCTTCCTGCGGATTCTTGTTGCGGCTGATGATGGTCTGGAAGCCCAGCGCCATCTGGCAGGCGGCCGGCAGC
>DAIAZB010000674.1 GCA_027443745.1 Thiomonas sp.
GCAGTGGGTGTTCTGGGGGTTGCGCATCTACGTGGTGGTGATGTGCGTCATTGTGCTGTGGGCTTTCAGCACCGGCGTGCATGCCTAAGATGTGGGCGGCATGCCAGTACGACGCGGGCATGCGCTTCGTTGACCCCGCCCGACAATCACTCATGATGCCCTAGCCTGATGATCATCTGCGACCACATCGGCTCGATATTTTCCTCAATTCATACTGTAAGTAAGCATGTCTCGCATCGTTAACTCCCCCTCAACCATTTGGACGGCGCTGCTCGCGGCGCTGCTGTTCGGTGCGAGCACGCCATTGGCCAAGCAACTCCTGCACGATCTGCCGCCGATCCTGTTGGCCGGGCTGCTTTACCTCGGGAGTGGTGTCGGTCTGGGGCTGATCCGGCTGATGCGCGATCGCGGCTGGCGTACCCCGTCCCTGTCCAGGCGGGAGTGGCTCTGGCTTCTGCTCGCGATCGGCTTTGGCGGGGTGCTCGGCCCGCTGGCGCTGATGCTCGGACTCGCGACGATGTCGGCGGCATCGGGGTCACTGTTGCTGAATCTGGAGGCGGTGCTGACGGCTGTGCTGGCATGGGTCGTGTTCCGCGAGAACACGGATCGTCGTGTTGTGCTGGGGATGGCGCTGATTGTCGTGGGCGCTATGATGTTGGCCTTGCCTGGCTCATTACATGGAACAGGCGGCCTGGGTTGGGGCGCGTGGTGGATCGCGGGCGCCTGTTTGTGTTGGGCGCTGGACAACAATTTCACCCGCAAGATGTCGGCCTCCGACGCCCTGTTCCTGGCCGGACTCAAGGGAACCGTGGCTGGCGTGGTCAACACCGGAATTGCGCTCATGCTCGGCGCCCGCGTGCCTGCGGTTCCTGCGATCAGCGCGGCGATGGCGGTCGGGTTGTTCGGGTACGGCATCAGCCTGGTGTTGTTCGTGCTTGCCCTACGCGGTCTGGGCTCGGCGCGCACCGGCGCGTATTTTTCAACGGCGCCGTTCATGGGCGCAGCGATCGCGATCCTGGCCTTCGGCGACCATGCCTCGCCGACGTTCTGGATGGCGGCGGTGTTGATGGGCGCGGGCGTATGGCTCCACCTGACCGAGCACCATGAGCACCTGCACACCCACGAAGCGATATCCCACACCCATCGCCATGTGCACGATGCGCATCACCAGCACGCGCACGACTTCGAATGGGATGGTCACGAACCGCATACGCACTCGCACACCCACGTACCGATCACGCACACTCACCCGCATTATCCGGACATCCACCATCAGCACTCGCACAAGTGACGATCTGCGCCGCCCAGTCCAGGTAGTCTGGGAGATCACGTCATGCCGACCCTCTTGGCCGATGATTCTACGATCGGCCATCTGAACCCACCTCCAGAGTTGAGGGGGCGAAATCGCCCGAGTAAGCTCACTCAATGATGTTGTCCCTGCGTCAGCTTGCTCGTTCTCGTCGCCTCCGGGCGATGAGCGTGCTGGCGTGGCTGATGCTGGTAATCCAATCCGTGGCGGCCGCTCCCATGAGCATGCCGATGGAATCCCATGCGCAGCCCGCGCATGCAATGGTCGCTGCGATCGCTGGACATGGCATGCATTGCCACCACGCGGCAACGTCAAAGGCTTCTGATTCCTGCTGCCATAACGCGGCGAACTGCTGCAATGGCGCGGTGGGTCAGTGCACCTGTGCCGCGATGTGTGTCACGGCGCTCCTGCCGAGGACGGCATTGGCGCTGGCTTCGACGGCATTGACGGCAACCTACGCGATGCCGCCGCGTGTGATAACCCCTTCGCGGACGAACGCGCCCCCGCTCCGACCACCGGCGGTCTGACTCTCCCCCTCGTTTCTATGAGCTTGGCTCTCGACGGTCGCATGTCGGCCCTCGTGGCCATCGGCTGTGGTCGGCATCACCAACAGCATGCCGCCTGCCTTGGAGAGGCCCCATGAAAATCCTTCCCCCGCCCGCGATGGACCTGTCGCGGCGTCGTTTCGTCCAAGGTGTCGCCTTCGGTGGCACCATCGCCGCCCTTGGCCTGCTTCGCCCGTCGAAAGCCTGGGGGCTGACCGGTGCCGGGCAACCTGCCATCCTCAGCGGCACCGACTTCGCGCTCGACATCGCCAAGACGCCGGTGAACTACACCGGCCGCCCTCGCATCGCCACCACCGTCAATGGCGGTATCCCGGGGCCGACCCTGCGCTGGAAGGAAGGCACCACCGTCACGATGCGCGTGACCAACCGGCTGCGGGTCCTCACGTCCATCCACTGGCACGGCATCATCGTGCCGTTCCAAGAGGACGGCGTACCCGGCATCAGCTTCCCCGGCATCGCACCGGGCGAAACCTTCATCTACCGCTTCCCGGTGCGCCAGAGCGGAACCTACTGGTACCACTCGCACTCGGGATTCCAGGAGCAGACCGGACTGTACGGTGCGCTGGTGATCGAGCCGGCCTGGTCGGAGCGCAACCCGAGCGACCGCGACTACGTGGTGATGCTCAACGACTGGAGCGACGCCAGCCCCGAGCACATCTTCGCCACGCTGAAGCGCCAGAGCGATTACTACAACTTCGCACAGCCCACCGCGCCCGAGTTCTTCCGCGACGTGCGCGAACAGGGACTGCGTCAGGCGCTGGCCGAGCGCAAGATGTGGAATCAGATGCGCATGAACCCCAGCGACCTCAGCGACGTCTCGGGTTACACCTATACCTACCTGATGAACGGTGCCGCGCCGGCCGGCAATTGGACCGGCCTGTTCAAGCCCGGCGAGAAGGTCCGACTGCGCTTCATCAACGGTTCGTCGATGACCATCTTCGACGTGCGTATTCCCGGCCTGAAGATGACGGTGATCTCCGCCGATGGCCAGGATGTGGCACCGGTGCCGGTCGACGAGTTCCGCATTTCGGTGGCGGAGACCTACGACGTCATCGTGGAGCCGCAGGAGGATCGGGCGTTCACGATTTTCGCCCAGTCGATCGACCGCACCGGTTACGCACGCGGCACGCTGGCGCCGCGGCCCGGCATGGAAGCGGCAGTGCCGACGATGGATCCGCGCCTGCCCGTGAGCATGGTGGACATGATGGGGGCGATGGCCCAGGGCGGCGGACGCGGCGGCATGTCTGGGATGGCGGGCATGGCCGGGATGAAGGACATGCCCGCCATGGACATAAGCGGGATGGCCACACCGGCCGCACCCGCGGTGCGTCACGCCCGCACCGAATATCACAACCCCGGCGTCGACATGCACGTGGACATGCCGCGCACCAATCTCGACGATCCTGGCACCGGCCTGCGCGACAACGGTCGCCGCGTGCTCACCTATGCCGACCTGCACACGATCGGCGGCTCCATCGACCCACGCGAACCCAGTCGCGAGATCGAGCTGCACCTCACCGGCAACATGGAGCGCTACATGTGGTCGTTCGATGGGGTGAAGTTCTCCGACGCCAAGCCGATCCATTTCCGCAGCGGGGAGCGGCTGCGCTTGGTGCTGGTCAACGACACCATGATGAACCACCCGATCCACTTGCACGGCATGTGGAGCGAGTTGGAGAACCCGGATGGCCAGTTCCAGGTGCGCAAGCACACCATCAACGTGCAACCGGCGCAGCGCATCGCCTACGGCGTGAGCGCGGACAACCTCGGGCGCTGGGCCTATCACTGCCACATGCTCTACCACATGGAAGCGGGCATGTTCCGCGAGGTGGTGGTGTCATGAGCCCATCTTCGCGAACCACCCACCTGAATCGCTCCGCGCTGCTTGCAGGACTGTGGCTGGTGCTGCCGCTGGCGGCCAGCGCGCAAAGCGCTCCCGCACCGAGCAGCACCACCCCGATGGACATGCGCAGCATGCCCGGCATGAGTATGCCGGAAGCATCGTCTAGCACACCCAAACACGCAACACCATTGAAGGTGAAGCAGCCTGGCAAGAAGTCTTCACGGGTGCATCCGATGCTGTCGTCGCACGGCATGGAGAGCATGCCTGGCATGGATCACCCAGCGATGCAGGGCATGCCGATGCCCGCCAAGCCTGCCGCCTCGGCGGCACCCGCCGACGACATGTCGGGGATGGATCACGCATCGATGCCGGGCATGAGTTCCGGAGCGATGCAAGGGATGGATCACAGCGGCATGGCCGGCATGGATCACGGCGCGATGCCGAAGCAGGATCAAAGCGGGATGGCCGGCACGGGCATGATGGCGGGGATGCCCATGGGCCCCATGCAAGGCGGCAACCCGCCACTTGATGCGCGCAGCCCCGACTATTCCGACGGCGTCGGCTACGGCTCCATGCAGGGTATGGACATGGCCGACAACGCACCGCTCGGCATGGTGGTGATCGACCAGTTGGAGGCCTTCCACGGACGCGATGCCAACGGCCTGGCCTGGGATGCCGAAGGCTGGTACGGCAACGACACCAACAAGTTGTGGATTCGTACGGAAGGCGAGCGCAGCCGCGGTCGGCTGGAGGGCAGCGATGTGGAGGCATTGTGGAACCACGCTGTCGCCACGTACTGGGGTACCCAACTCGGCGTGCGCCGGGACTTCGGCGCGGGCCCGAAGCGGACGTGGGCCGCATTCGGCGTGCAGGGCCTGGCGCCGTACTGGTTCGAACTGGCAGCGACCGGCTATATCGGCGCCAACGGCCGCACGGCCGCGCGTCTGCGGGCCGATTACGAACTGCTGTTCACCCAGCGGGTGATCCTGCAGCCTGAGGCTGAGGTCAACCTGTACGGCAAGGACGATCCGCAGCACCGCATCGGCAGCGGCGTGTCGGACGTGCAGTTCGGCCTGCGCTTGCGTTACGAGTTCCACCGCCAGTTCGCGCCCTATATCGGTGTGAACTGGGTCCGTCGCGTCGGCGCCACGGCCGGCTATGCGCGACAGGACCACCAACCCGTACTCGACCGGCAGATCGTGGCTGGCATCCGCATTTGGTTCTGAGGGGATTACCTATGAAAAAACATACCGAGCACGTCATCACGGTCGCCGTTACCTTGGGCGTCCTGGCCATCGGCGCCGGCGTGTTCGCCTGGTCCGGTCTTTACAACATCGGTGCGGACGATCACCACACCAAACCGGTGTTCGCCGTTCTGCAGACCTTGCGCGATCGTTCGATCCACCTGCGCTCGGAGGATCTGACCGTGCCGAATCTCGACGATCCGCAGTTGATCCTGAAAGGCGCCGGCCAGTACGCAGCGATGTGCACCAGCTGCCATCTGTCGCCCGGCGTGAGCGACTCCGAGCTGCGGGTCGGCATGTACCCGCAGCCGCCCAACCTGTCCAAGGTACACATCGATCCCAAGGACGCCTTCTGGGTGATCAAGCACGGCATCAAGATGAGCGCGATGCCTGCCTGGGGCATGGCGGGCCACGACGATCCCACCATCTGGAGCATGGTGGCCTTTCTTGAGAAGCTGCCTGGCATGACGCCGGCCGAATACAAGGCCATCGTGGCAAAGGCGCCGCCGGATGAGGACATGGACATGGACGAAGGCAGCGGCCACGGTCATCACGGTACGGCAGCCATGAAAGGCATGAACATGTCCGGCCAGGGCGCTGCTTCCGCATCGTCTCCTGCGATGGCTAGCACGGTCGGTGTACAAACCGTCCGATAACCGGCACGCACATCCGTAACGGACTTCGCTCCGCACGGACCCGCTCTATCACGTAGACCGCGCCGTTGGCGCCTGCACGACCTGCGCCGCGCTGGCGCGCGGGCTGCGGTATGGCAGTGTCTGGTCGGGATCCGTCGCCCCTTGACGCTCAAATACGAACAGTTATTATTCGCTAATCATTGTTCGTTTTGTCTACTCATTCCCATGAAAGCTCTTCCGCTTGCGATCCTGCTGAGTACCGCACTCCCATGCGCGGCCTGGGCTGCCGTGCCCGAGTACACACTGGTCATCCGCAACCACGCCTATCAACCCTCCACGTTGAAGGTACCGGCCAACACCAAGTTCAAGCTGCTGGTGCGCAACGAGGACACCACACCGTCCGAGTTCGAAAGCAACGACTTCAACCGCGAGCAGATCGTGCTGCCGAGCACCACGGCAACCGTTTTCGTCGGCCCTCTGGATCGTGGGAGCTACACCTTCTTTGATGATTTCCATCGCGCCACCGGCAACGGCGTGCTGGTCGTGCAGTGAGCCACTGACATGCTGGGCATTGCATTGCTGGTGTTTCGCGAGGTGATCGAAGCGGCGCTGATCGTCACCATCGTGGCGGCCGCCACCCGTGGCGTGCCGCGGCGCGGCTTCTACATCGGTGGCGGCATCGTGCTGGGGGTGGTTGGTGCGGTGCTGGTGGCCGGCTTTGCCGGCTTCATCGAGCAGGCGGTGAATGGCGCCGGGCAGGAACTGTTCAACGCCGGGGTGTTGCTGACGGCGGTGCTGATGATCGGCTGGCACGTGGTGTGGATGTCCAGCCATGGCCGTGAACTGGCACAGCAGATGCAGACGGTCGGGCATGCCGTGAAGGCCGGCTCCAGCTCGCTGACCATGCTGTTGGCGGTAGTGGCTCTGGCCGTACTTCGCGAGGGGTCCGAGGTCGTGCTGTTCATGTATGGCATGGCCGCGGGCGGCGCGGGCACCGGCGATGTCGTGGCCGGAGTGCCACTGGGCTTGATCGGCGGCGTTGGTGTTGGTTACGCGCTGTATTTCGGCCTGCTGCGCATTCCGCTGCGCCATTTCTTCAGCGCAACGAACGGGATGCTGGTGCTGCTCGCTGCGGGGCTTGCTTCCACCGCCGCGCGTTTCCTGATGCAGGCGGACTGGCTACCGACATGGGGAGCGCAGTTGTGGAACAGCTCGGGGCTGCTGGATAACGGCTCGGTGCTGGGACAGGCACTGCATATCCTGGTCGGCTACGACGCGCGGCCCAGCGGCATCCAGATCGTGTTCTACCTCCTTACCGTGTTGCTGCTTGTGACAGGCATGCTGTTGGCGCCACGTTTTGTGGCAAGGCATGCGCCGTCGCAGGTTGCCGCCAATCAGCCTTCCTGAATCTCCGCTCGGTCGTGCGTGCCTGCCGTCAGGGACGATGGGCAGAAGCGCTCGCATCCCAAATTCTGTGTGAGTTTCCCGATGATCCGTTTGATCCGCGCAATGCCTGCCTCATCCGTCCAGCACAAACGCACTCTTGCCGTCGCTTGTCTCGCCATCGCCTGCACGGCCGGTGCGCAACAGGCGTATGCCGACGACTTCATCGTGTATTCGCCGCACGTGGTGGCGACGCAGAGCGAGATCGAGCTGCGCGGGTACCAGTACGATGATCCGCGCGCGGGCTACCACGACGGAAGCGCCGCCGAGCTCTCGCTTGCACACACCTTCAACAGCTGGTGGAAGGCTGAGCTGTATGTCGCCAAGTACCAGAAGGCGCCGGGCGAGGGCGAGCACCTGCTGGGTTACGAGTTTGAAAACACGTTTCAGCTCACGCCACCCGGCGAGTACTGGGCCGATTTCGGATTCCTTGCCGCCTACGAGCACAACACGCGCTCCGGCGCGCCGGACACCGCCGAGTTCGGTCCCCTGATCGAAAAGACGGCAGGTCGTTTCACCCACACGGTC
>DAIAZB010000675.1 GCA_027443745.1 Thiomonas sp.
CGTGAGCGTGTGAATTGCGCGCTGGATCAGCGGGGCTTGGCTGTACGTGGTGACGATCTTCACCCCTGGCGGCAACGAAGCCTGGAGGGCCCGGATTTTGTCCTCCACCCTGCGGATGATGGCATCGGCGTTGGAGCCCTGGTTCATCATCACGATGCCGCCGACGATTGCGCCTTGGCCGTTGAGGTCCGCGGCACTGTTGGGCAACTCAGGTGCGAACTCGACGCGCGCGACGTCCTTGAGCGTCACGGGCACGCCATCGCGCGCAGCCAGCGGCGCGCTCTCCAGATCGCTCAGCGAGTGCACATAGCCGGTCGTGCGCACCATGTAGCTGGCTTCTCCCAGATCGACGACTGATCCGCTGGTCTCACCGTTGGCGGCGCGGATCGCATCCTCGACCTGCGGCAAGGTCAGGCCGTAGGCCAGCAGGGCCTGCGGGTTGACCACCACCTGGAATTCCTTGACCATGCCTCCGACCGTGGCGACCTCGGCCACCCCCGGAATCCCCTGCAACTGGTACTTGAGGAACCAGTTCTGCAAGGTGGTGAGTTGACTCAGATCACGCGTGCCACCCGTGTCGGTCAGGGCGTACATGTAAATCCAGTCCACCCCGGAACTGTCGGGCCCGAGCGCTGGAGCAACCCCTGGCGGAAGCCTCGATTGCACCTGACTGAGGTACTGCAAGACCAGATTGCGCGCCTGATAGATGTTGGTGCCGTCCTGGAAGATGACGTAGACGAACGAGTCGCCGAACATCGAATAGCCGCGCACCGCACCCGCGCCAGGGACCGACTGCAGGGTCGTCTCCAGGGGATAAGTCACCTGGTCTTGCACCACCTGCGGCGCCTGTCCGGGGTACGAGGTCTTGATGATGACCTGTGTGGGGGAGATGTCGGGAATGGCCTCCAGCGGCGTGCTGCGTACCGCGAGCATGCCCGCGGCCAGCAGCATCAGCGCACCGATCACCGTGAGGGCGCGGTTCTCGAAGCACCACTCCATGAGGCGCCTAATCATGGGAGTCCCCCGTCGCCGTCATGTTCATGCCGGCCATCGAGCCCGCCGCTGCCGGGGCCAGGACGGGCGGTGCCACTGCACGGCCCTGTGCTTCCCCAGGTATCGACATGCCGGGCGCAGTGCCTCCCGGGGGCGCAGCGTCAAGGCTCGTGTTGCCGCCCAGCATGCGCGCCTTCACTGACTGGAACTGCGACTCGGAGTACAGCAGGAACTGGGCGCTTTCCACCACCCTGTCACCCGCCTTCAAGCCCTTGGCGATGGCCGCCCAGCCATCTGCCTGCGGCCCCAGGGCGACCTGGACTGGAAGGAAATGGCCTTGCCTTTGCGCCAGCATCACGTAGTCGCCCTCCTGGGTGCGCAGCACCGCACTGCTCGGTACGGCCAGCGTCGATAGCGCATGTCCCAGCACAGTGGCGTCGGCAAACATGCCTGGACGTAGATCGCCGTCGGTGTTGGCAAAGCTCAGGCGCGCGGTGACCGTCCGCGTGCGCGGATCCACGGTCGGGTAGAGAAAGCTCAGGCGGCCCTTCCAGGTCTTGCCGGGATAGGCCTGAAGCCTCAGCCGCACCGCGTCGCCGACTCGTACCCACGGCAGTTGGTAGTCGTACAAGGCCACGTTGACCCAGACGCGCTGCAGGTTGGCGATTTCGAACAGTTCGGCCTGCGGCGAGACGTAGCTGCCCTGCCGTATGGCGAGCGCCGTCACCACCCCGCTCTGCGGAGCCAGCACGGGAATTTCGCGCAGAGGCTTGCCCGTGCGCTCCACGGTCGTCAATGCCGCCTCGGGCATGCCCAGCAGGCGCAGTCTTTCCCGCGCGGCCGCCAGGATCTGCTCGCCGCCTTGCGTTCCTTGGCCCCTGAGCGCAATCAGGTCGTCTTGCTGGGCGCTGTACAACTCGGGAGAGTAGATCTCGGCAAGCACCTGACCGCGCCTGACGGGATCCCCCACCGCCCGAACCCGCAGGTGCACAACCCAGCCTGCGAAGCGCGCGGTCAGCGCATCAACCCGATTCTGGTCCTGCGCCACGATTCCGACAGTGTGCATGGCCTGCCCCAGGGTTCGCGTTTGCGTGGCGACCAAACGCACTCCCAGGTTCTGCGCTTGACGCGCATCGATACGCAGTCCGTCATCGCGCGCCCCGGAGGGCGCCTGGGCGTACACCGGGACGTAATCCATGCCCATGTTGTCCTTCATGGGATGATCCGAATGAATCGCCGGATTCATGGGGCTCGCCCAATACAGCACCCTGCGCTGCGCGGGTGCGGGCGCAGCGGCGGAGGCATAGACCGCAACGTAGTCCATTCCCATGTTGTCTTTCATCGGGTGGTCCGAGTGAATAGACGAGTTCATGGGGTTGGCCCAGTAAAGAACGCGGCGCTCAGTGGGAGCCGACGCTGGGGACTTTTCCGCCGCGGCTACGACAGCCGCCCGAGGCGCCTTGGGCGCCGGAGCGAGCCAGCGGGTGAGGCCTGCGCCGGCGCCTGCACCGGCAAGCAGCAGCCCCAACGCGAATCCAAGCGTTCGCCGCATCATGGTTGTCCCTCCTGGGGGGCTTGTGTCAGGTAGTCGAGTTCGGCCTGTGTCGCCAGAAGGTCGCGGCGGTCCTGCAGCGCCTGGATTTGCGTGGTGAAGACGGCCTGCTGAGCCTTGAGCACGTCGCCGAGGCTGCCCTGCCCGCTTTCGTAGGCCGACAGGGTCGCTCGTTGCGCTTGGCGCGCCAGCGGAAGCATCCGAGTGGTTTCGCGCGACCACTTGTCGCGCAGGCTGCGCCAGCGCGCTTGGGCCTCTCGCATTTGCCGCACCAGGGCCAGGCGCTGATCCTCCTCGTCGAAGCGTGCCTCCAATTCTCGTGCGCCTGCCGCATCCACCTCATCGCGGATTCTGCGTCCTGCAAACAATGGAACGTTGAAGGACACGCCCACCGAGACAAAATTGGGCGACCCAGGCATGAAACTCTTGCCATACGAGGCGCCTACGGTGAAGGAAGGCTCATAGGCCTTCTTGGCCAACTGCACGGCAATCTCGTTGGCATGCACCTTCGCTCGTGCCTGCTGCAACAGCGGCTGGGAGGCAAGTCCCGCCTGCAGATCAGCGGGAGGCGCTGACAAGTCGGGCCAATGGCCGTCGATGTCCGGCGCACGTTCCACGCCGAGGAACCGAGCGATGCGGGCAAGCTGGGCACTTTCGTCGGCCCTCAGGACATCGAAGTCGTTGCGCAATTCCTCAAGCGCGAGCTTGGCGCGCAACACATCGCTCTGAGCACTCCTGGCCGAGCGATAGGACGCTAGGGCGGCTTGCTCGCTCTGCGCGGCCAGGCCCTGCTGCTCGCGCACGATCGCCTCGGCTTTGCGCGTGTAAACCGCGGCAAGCCACGCGCGGCGAAGTGCAAGCATGATCTCGGCACGCTGGGCCTCACGACCATAGCGCTGCTCGGAGGCTTGGGCTTGCAGGCTTCGGCCCTGCAGGGCCAACTTACCGGAGGCCGGAAACTCCTGGCTGACCCCCACGCTCAACATCGTCGTGGCTTGCTGGGTCAGAGAGAAATTGTTGGTCGGAAGATTGCTGGCATCCAGAGACACCTTGGGATCTGGCAGGCGGGTCGCTGCGTCGGCTTGCCGCTGCAAGGCGCGGATGCGCTGTTCCGTCGCAGCAAGAGCGGGATTGCCCGCCGTCAAATGGGCCTCGGCAGCGGCGAGCGTCAGCGGCGCTGCTCGAGCCGGGACACTCGTGACGGCGAGCAAGAGCAGGCCGCACACGAGCGGGCGGGAAGTGACTTGCGCGGTGCGCGCGAACAGGAGCCGTCGTGCTCGTGCACGACGGCGACGTGAAATCAGGAACATAGGGATCCTCTTCGGCCAATGAGGCGTAGCGCTGCAAGCCAGGCAGGCGCAACAACTTCAAGCATGGCACTTGCGGGTACCGCGAGCGCCTACCGCCGAAAGGATCAGACTTGGAGACGAGCCGCTAGAAAAGCGGGTTTGATGGGCCGCTTGGTTGTGTCACGCGCGCGACCCCAGGCCCGGGGCGGCACGACCGCCGGAAGCGGCGGCACCACGCGCGACACGCTGTTTGCGAAGCGCGGAATACGAGCCGGAATTTGGCGACTCGGAATCGATGCGCTTGGGGTTGCGCACATCGCCAGACACGTCGCCAGACTCGCTGTCCTGGCCGTCGCGCGCGTGGTCCCATGCCGAGCGGTCGTCGCCATGGACGCCATGCCGCCCATGCTCTCGCAACACGAAGCCTGGCGGGCCGACGGCCCCGCCATCGCCAGTTGCATCCACGGCAGAAACAGCAATGCGCAGGCAAACGCCCAGTAGCGGGAGTAGGCTCGCAGTGCGCGCATGGAGGTCCGGGAAACAGCGGTGAATAGGGTCGCCCGCATCTTAAACGCTTGAGCTGCGCAGTCAAGACTGGCCGACTGACGGCGGTCAAATTGCCGAGGGCGCCTCGGCGCCTGCGTTTCCTTCCGTAACGTCGACCCACAACGGCGGGGCATGCGGAGGTTTCAGACCGCCAGTTGTTCCTGCAGGCTGCCGATTAGCGGACAGGAAACCTTGCCCCGGCGTGTGTCACACGCCTGGACCAGCGCTGCCAAAGCTGATTCCATGCGCTGAAGATTCCGCAGGCGCGTACGCACATCAGCGAGCCGATCCGAGGCCAGCGTGGCAGCTTCCCTGCAGTGCGTTCCATCGTCGAGCCGCAACAACTGTGCGACATCTTCCAGGCTGAAGCCCAAGCGCTGCGCCGCCTTGATG
>DAIAZB010000676.1 GCA_027443745.1 Thiomonas sp.
ACGCTGATGGGGATACCCTGACGCACGCTTTCGCCCACGGTGCAGAACTGCTCGAACTGGTCGAGGATGCGCTCCAGATGGGACAGGCCGGCGGCCGCGGCGCCGATGCGGATGTCCACCGCGATGTGCAGCACGCGCAGGCGCCCGGCCGGGTTGCGGCCGATGTCGCCACGCGCCGTGGTGGTGATGCCGCCGGCGTCGTTCTTGTACTTGGTCAGGGCGAAATACAGGCTCGAACTCATGCAGTTGCCCACCGCCGCCAGCAGAAGATGCGCGGGCGATGGGCCGGCATCCGCGCCCAATGGCGAGGGCTCGTCGGACAGCACATGCGGCATGCCTGGGTTGAAGCTGATGTCGAACTGGTAGGCCTGTTGCTGGCGCAGGGTGACGCTGGGTTGGGCTTCTTCGGCCATGACGATCTCCGGTTGGCATGGCGCAAGCTTACGCAAGCCCGATCGACGCCGATTTGCGTTGACGCAGACGTGCCGCAACGGCGGTGCGCCGCGGCGCAGATTGCCCGGCCAATGACCGTGCCAGCGCACCTGCAAGTCGCCCTTCCCGCCATCCTGAGAGGCAAACGCACTGTCGGACCCGGTATCCCTGCCGACGCCGGGTCTGGCGCGGGACCTGAAATGCGCTCGAGAAAACGTCGAGCCATCCCCCAGTTTTCTTGATCCCCACGGAGGGCGTGTCACTCCTCGGGCGCTCAAATCAGACGCAAATCCACCGGCTGGCTACCCGGGAACACCGCTTGCAACTGTTGTGCATTCAAGCCCCACAGCCGCGCGAACAGCCCGCCGAGCAGGTCGCGGTCTTCGCTCAGCACCGGATAGTCGCGGTTCTGGTTGAGCGTGGCCGGCGACAGCACCAACTGCTCGCCGGCGATGCGCCCGCCGCGCACGGCGCCGCCCAGCACCCAGTACACCGTGCCATGGCCGTGGTCGGTGCCGCGGTTGCCGTTTTCGCGGAAGGTGCGGCCGAACTCGCTCAGCACCACCACCGTGGTGTCGCGCCAGGCCGGGCCCATGGCCTGGGCCAGCGCCGCCAGTCCCTGCCCCAGGGCGCCGAGCTTGTCGGCCAGTTGTCCCTGCGCGCCGTTGGCGCCGGCCTCGTTCACATGCGTGTCCCAGCCGCCGACGTCGATGAAGCCGAGGTCGAAGCTGGCGCGCATCAGCCCGCCCACGCGGGCGGCCTCGGCGACAAAGCCACGCGGATTGATGGCACCGCGGCTGGCGGCCACCATCTCGGCTTCCCAGCCCTGTGCCTGCATGTCGTGCATGACCGTGGCATGCACGGCAAAGCCCTCGTGCACCGCGGCGGCCTGGGCGGTGTCGCCCCACATGCTCTCCAGCAGCGCCTGCTGGCGCGCGTCGACGCCGCTGCGCCCCACTTGGGCGATGGCCATATTAGGCACACGCTCAGGCCCGCGCAGCGACAGCGGTAGTTGCGCGGTGAAGGCCATGGGCTGGGCGCGACCGCCAAGCTGCTGCACCAGGCGGTTGAGAAAACCGTCGTTGAAATCGTGCGTGCGCGGGCCCTGGCCGAGCTCGATGTGGTCTTGTGTCTCGAAGTGGCTGCGGGTCATGTCGCGCGTGCCGGCGAAGGGCACGAAGGCAAGCTGCCCGACCTGCCACAGCGGCAGCATGGACGCGCGCAGGGCCGGGTGCAGCGCCCAGTCGGCATCGAGCCGGACGGCGGCTTGCGGGTCGTCTGCCGAGCCGTTCGCCGCGGGCCGGGGCACGGCGATGTGCGGGCGCGCGTCGTAA
>DAIAZB010000677.1 GCA_027443745.1 Thiomonas sp.
CGCGTGTCGCGTGCGTTGCAAGCCGGCACGGTGCATGTGAACCAGTATGACGAGGACGACATCACCGTGCCCTTCGGCGGCGTCAAGCAGTCGGGCAACGGCCGCGACAAGTCGCTGCACGCCTTCGACAAATACACCGAACTCAAGACCACCTGGATGCGCATCGACAGCGCACGTTGACGCAAGCTCTCCCCACCCCGGCCCTCCCCCTGGTGGTGAGGGAGCAGGAACTCCTCACCCAAGCGTGTGGGAGGCCGGGAGGGAAAACCTCGGAGACCCACCATGAACCATTCACTGAACGAACAACTGCAAGCCCGCCGCGCCGCTGCCACGCCACGCGGCGTGGGCGTGATGGCCGGCTTCTACGCCGACCGCGCCGAGGGCGCCGAGCTGTGGGACGTCGAAGGCCGCCGCTACATCGACTTCGCCGGCGGCATCGCCGTGATGAACGTCGGCCACCGCCACCCCAAGATCGTCGCCGCACTGCAGGAGCAATTGCATCGCTTCACCCACACCTGCTACCAGGTCGTGCCGTATGAAAGCTATGTGAGCCTGGCCGAAAAACTCAATGCCTTGACGCCCGGCAGCCACGCGAAAAAAACCGCGCTGTTCTCCACCGGCGCCGAGGCGGTGGAGAACGCCGTCAAGATCGCCCGCGCCTACACCAAGCGCTCGGGGGTGATCGCCTTCGGCGGCGCCTTCCATGGCCGCAGCCTGTTCGCCGTCGCCCTCACCGGCAAGGTGCAGCCTTACAAGGCCGGCTTCGGCCCCTTCCCGCCCGAGATCTATCACGCCCCGTTCCCCTGCCATTGCGCCTCGCTGGCGGAAACCCAGAAGGCGGTGCAGCACTTGTTCAAGGCCGACATCGAACCCTCGCGCGTCGCCGCCATCATTTTCGAGCCGGTGCAGGGCGAAGGTGGCTTCACTGTGATCCAGGCCGAAGCCGTGAGCTGGCTGCGCAAGCTCTGCGATGAGCACGGCATCGTCCTCATCGCCGACGAGGTGCAGAGCGGGTTCGGGCGTACCGGCAGAATGTTCGCGATGGAACATTTCTTCGAGCAGACCGGCGTGCTGCCCGACCTGATGACCATCGCCAAATCCCTGGCCTCGGGCATGCCGCTGTCGGCGGTGACGGGACGTGCCGAAATCATGGACGCGCCCGCTCCCGGCGGTCTTGGTGGCACCTATGCGGGCAACCCGCTGGCCATCGCCGCAGCTCACGCCGTGATCGAGGTGATGGAGCAGGAACAACTTCCAGCGCGCGGCCAGAGGCTCGGCGACCAGCTCCAGGCGCGACTGACCAGCCTGCGCGCTCAGGTGCCTCGGATCAGCGACGTGCGCGGCCTGGGCGCGATGGTTGCGGTCGAATTCGCCGATCCGCAATCCGGCGCGCCCGATGCCGACATGACCAAGCGGGTACAGGCCGCGGCCCTCGAACGCGGACTCATCCTGCTGAGCTGTGGCGTGTATGCCAATGTGCTGCGCTTCCTGTTCCCGCTCACCATTCCCGACGCCCTGTTCGCCGAGGCACTGGACGCATTGCAAGCCGCCTTGCTGGCCGCGAGTCGCTGACCAGCGCGCAGCAACGTCAGCGTCGCGCCGACCCGG
>DAIAZB010000678.1 GCA_027443745.1 Thiomonas sp.
GCTCGCCACGGCATGGTGGAGGAGCCCGAAGTCATTCTCACCGAACGCGAAACCGAGGTGTTGCAACGCGTCGGCAAGGGCTACACCCTGCCGGAAATCGCCTTGCAACTGGGTTTGTCGCGCCACACCGTGGCTGATTACGTGAAACAGATCTACCGCAAGCTCGACATCTCCTCCCGCGCCGAGGCGGCGCTGGAGGCGGCGCGGCGCGGCCTGGTGCGCTGACGACGGCACACGATGCGCGAATCCATCTGCCATCTCAACGGCGCCTATCTGCCACTGGACCAGGCGCGCGTGCCGGTCCTGGACCGCGGATTCATCTTCGGTGACGGCGTGTACGAAGTGGTGCCGGCCTACGCTCGCGTGCCGTTTTGCCTCGACGCGCATATCGCCCGCCTCGGCCGCTCGTTGGGCGCAATCGGCATGCGCGACCCGCTCGGACTCGAGGCCTGGGCCGCGCTCGTGGCGCGCCTGCTGGCCGACAACGACCCGGCCGATCAGTGCATCTACATCCAGGTCACGCGCGGCGTGGCCCGCCGCGACCACGCCTTTCCCAAGGACACGCCTCCCACGGTGTTCGCCTACAGCTTCCCCTTCCCGCATGTGCCGCAGGACTTGCGCGAGCAGGGCGCAGCTTGCATCACCCTGCCCGACACGCGCTGGCTGCGCGCCCAGATCAAGAGCATCGCCCTGCTGGGCAATGTGCTGGCGCGGCAGGCTTCGGCCGAGATGGGGGCTCAGGAGACCATCCTCGTGCGCGACGGCTGGCTCACCGAAGCCTCGGCGTCCAACGTCTGGGTGGTGCGTCACGGCCGCCTCGCCTGTCCGCCGATGGACAACCTCAAGCTTGCGGGTATTCGCGTCGGCCTGATGGACACGCTCGCCGCCAGCGCCGGCGTGCCGCTCGAGCGCCGCCCGGTGGCCGAGTGGGAGTTGCGCTGCGCCGACGAAATTCTGCTCACGTCCGCCACCAAGGAGGTGCTGGCCGTGACCACGCTCGACGAGCGAGCTGTGGGCAGGGGCAAGCCCGGGCCGGTGTATGCCGCGCTGTATGCGGCGTATCAGGGCGCCAAGCATTCGGGATGTGCCTAGAGTCGGTGTGGCGTGTATCCATCAGGGCGTTGCCCGCAGACTGCGCTGCCGGCACGGCGGCTGGGGGTATCGGGCCGGAGCCCGTTGCCCGGAGGACTTCTGCAGGACAATCGGGCCATTCCGAACCACCCATGGCCGTGCCGCGCGCAAGCGCAGGTCCGGTCCCAACATCCATATGAACACCAAGACGTCTGCAACCCTGCGCAGTGTCAACCCGGATGGCGAAAGCCTGATCGTCTACCCGAGCGATTTCCCCATCAAGATCATGGGGCGCAATGCTGCCGGCTTCGCCGAAACCATTGCCGCGCTCGTGCGCGAGCACGCCCCCGATTTCGATCCGGCCACCATGGAGTTGCGCCCGTCCAGCGGTGGCAATTACCTCAGTTGCACATGCACCATCCGCGCCACCAGCCGCGCCCAACTCGACACGCTGTACCAGGCGCTCAGTTCGCATCCGATGGTGGCCGTGGTGTTGTAAGCCCCCAGGAGAGGCGCCCAACCTCTCGGCCCGGCACCAGCCGCAGCGCTCGCAGCACTGGCCTGCCGTCCACATCCGCCAGCGGGAACCAGGCCCAGCCCGTGGCGGGATCGATGGCGACGCTATGCGCATCCGGGCCGACGCCGCCGCGCCACAGCGTCCGCAGCTTGCCGTCGTGGATGCCGAACACGCTGACCACGCCGCTTTCACTGGCTACCCAGAGCCGGTGACGCGTGACGTCCAGCGCCAGCACATCGGGGTCGCGGCCCAGACGATTCAGCTGCGCCGGTCGCAACTCGGGCAGGTGCAGACTCAGCAGACGAGCGTTGCCATCGCAGGCAACGAAAGCCAGATGGTCGGCGTCGTCCACCAGCAGGCCGTGGTTGTGCTGGCAGGTGGCGGGCAGGGTGACGCGGTCCTCGATCTCCATCGTTTCGGGGTTGATGGCGGCGATTTGGCCGCGGGTCTGCACATTCACCAGCACCCGGTTTGAGGCGGCGTCGAACGCGCTGTTGCCCGCCTCGCCGCCGAGTTTGAGGTTGTGCTCCACCCGCAGCGGCGTACCGCCGATGACCGTCTCCACGCCGCCGCGCTCATTCGAGACGAACAATCGGCCGACGCCCGGCACCCAGGCACTGCCGTCGGGGAAACCGCCCGCAGCAAACCGTTGCGCCACTGCCAGGCTGCGCAGGCTCACCGCCACCACGCTGCCGTCGCCCCAGACCCGGTCCAGCCCATGGCCAGGGTCGCTGATGAACGCCAGTTGCAGCCCCGGGGCGAGGGTGATGCCGGTGGGCGCAGCCAGGCCGCCAATCTGACCGACCAGGCGCCGCTGCCGCAGGTCGAACACCAGGGTGCGCCCCGTGCCCATCTGATTGATGAGCAGGCGGTCATTGGCGGCGTCCAGCGCCACATAGTCGAAGCGGCCCGTCGGACCGGGCAGGCTGATTTCGGCCATGCGCTGTATCCGGTCCGAGACGGTTGCGGCGCTGGCGCCAAGATTCAGCAGCGCCGCGAACAGGAGCAGCAAGCGGGTGATGGTCAGCATGAAGATTCAGATCGGCCTGTCTGGGTGTTGGTGTGGGCACGAGCTTGCAAACAAGGTTTGTCGTTTCAACTATAACGCCGTAGTATCAGATATTACAAATCACATGTGCCGTGGCGTTTTTCGTGCCGCTCCCCCCAGTTCCTCCAGCAACGCCCCATGACCTGGCTCGCCCTGTTCCTCAGCCTGCCCGCCAAGGCGGGCACCGGCCGCGTGCGGGTGTGGCGCGAGCTCAAAGCGCTGGGTTGCGCCACCTTGCGCGACGGCGTCTACCTGCTGCCGGACGCGCCGGAGCATGCCCAGGCGCTGGAGGCGGTCGCCGCCGCCGTGCTGGCCGCCGGGGGCACGGCGGACATCTTCCAGCTCAGCGGCCGCGACCCGGCGCAGGACATGGCCTTACGCGCCATGTTCGACCGTCGCTCCGAGTACGCCGCGCTGGCCACGGTCTTGCAAGACCTGCAAAGCGGCCTGGATACCTTGGACGCGGCCACTGCGCAGCGCCGGCTGCAAGCGCTGCAGCGGCGCTTCGCCCAGCTTTGCGCAGTCGACTATTTCGCTGGCGAAGCGCAGCGCCAAATCGGCGCACGGCTGGAGGATTTGCGCACGATGCTGAATCGCCGTTTCACGCCCGGCGAGCCTCATGCGGCGTCCGCCCGCCCCATCGTCCGTCTCGATCCGGCGGATTACCGGGGGCGCGTCTGGGCGACCCGCGCACGTCCCTGGGTGGACCGGCTGGCGTCGGCCTGGCTGATTCGCCGCCGCATCGACCCGCAGGCCCGCATCGTCTGGCTGGCCGCCCCCGCCGATTGCCAGCCC
>DAIAZB010000679.1 GCA_027443745.1 Thiomonas sp.
GTCAATCACGGCGCGGTGGTCGATCACGACTGCCGCATCGGCTCCTGGGCGCATGTGGCCCCCGGCGCGCGCCTCGGCGGCGCGGTGCAGGTGGGCGAAGCTGCCCTTGTGGGCGCCGGCAGCACGGTGCTGCGGAATCTGCGTGTGGGCACAGGTGCCACGCTGGGCGCCGGTGCGGTGCTGTTGCAAGACCCGCCCGGCGGCGAGGCCTGGGCGGGTGTGCCTGCACGGCCCTTGGAACGCGCGTGCGCCTGATTCAGCGCCACAACCATCAGCCCGCCGCACCGCCCTGCGAATGTACACTTCCATGTACATTCACCACCCTGTAAGACTGCGATGCGCGACACCACCTTCACCGAACTGCGCAACCACGCGCGTGCGTTTTTCGACCTGGTCGAAGCCGGCGAAACCGTGCGTGTGCTGCGCAAAGGCAAGCCGATTGCGGAAATTCACCCCGTGGCAACGCAGATGCCCTCGTGGAAGCGGCGCCCGGCACGTCCATTGGCCATTCCGGGCGCACAGATCGGCCGCCTGATTCTCGAACAACGCTGAAGACGCAGGGCACCGCATTGGCCATGCGCGTCTATTTCGATTCCTCGGCGTTCGCCAAGCGCTATGTCGACGAACAGGGCTCTGCCGACGTGCTGCATTGGTGCGATCAGGCCAGCGAGCTTGCGCTGTCGGTCATCGCCGTGCCGGAGCTCGTCTCGGCGTTCTGCAGACTTCAACGCGAAGGTCTGCTCAGCGCGGCTCAGTACCGCTCCCTCAAGTCCGATCTGCTGGCCGACATTGCAGATGCGCTGATCTGCGACACCTCGCCGCTGGTCGTCAGCCGCGCGGTGCATGCCCTGGAGAACCATCCGCTGCGCGGGATGGATGCCATCCACCTGGGCGCCGCCATCGCTTGCGAAGCGGAGGTCTTCATTTCTGCCGACCTTCGGCAATGCAGCGCCGCGCGCGCCCTCGGCTTGCGGGTCGTCACTGTTTGACCACGCACTTCATCCCCATGCAACCTGACACCTTTCACGCCCTGCATCTCGCTTCCGGAACCACCCTGCACGAGGCGCTGGCGCGGCTCGATGCCACGGCGCAGGGCATTCTGCTGGTGACCGACGACCAGGGCCGTCTGCTGCGCACCGTCACCGACGGCGACCTGCGCCGTGCCGCGCTGGCCGGTACTCCGTCCACGGCGCCGCTGTCGGCCCTGCCCACGGCGCACGCGCCGCACACGGTGAGCCTGCAAGCCAGCCAGCGCGACGTGCTGGCGCTGATGGACGCGCAGCACATCGACCATGTCCCGGTGATCGACGCGGCCGGGCGTGCGGTCGATCTGGTGACGCGGCGCGAGCTGTCGCAGCGCGTCTATCTGTCCTCGCCGCATCTGGGTGAGGACGAAGTGGCGCTGGTGCAAGAGGCTTTCAGCAGCAACTGGATCGCGCCGCTCGGCCCCCATGTGGACGCCTTCGAGCGGGAACTCGCCGCGCTGGTGGGCGTGCAACACGCGGCGGCCACCAGTTCGGGCACCGCGGCGCTGCACCTGGGCCTGCGTCTGCTGGGCGTTGGCCCCGGCGACGTGGTGCTGTGCTCCAGCTTGACCTTCGTGGCCAGCGCCAATCCCATCAAACAACTCGGCGCCACACCGATGTTCATCGACTCGGAGCCCGAGAGCTGGAACATGTCGTCGCAGGCGCTGGCGGCGGCACTGGCGGCGCTGCGCGTGCAAGGCATCACACCGAAAGCAGCCGTGGTCGTCAACCTCTACGGCCAGAGCGCCGAGATGAACACCATCGTCCCGCTGCTGGAGCAATACGGTGTGCCCATGCTGGAAGATGCCGCCGAATCGCTGGGCGCGACCTACCACGGCCGGCCCAGCGGCAGCTTCGGCCGGCTTGCGGTGTTCTCCTTCAACGGCAACAAGATCATCACCACCTCGGGCGGCGGCATGCTGGTGGGCAACGACGCCGCGCTCATCGATCACGCCCGCGCCCTCTCC
>DAIAZB010000680.1 GCA_027443745.1 Thiomonas sp.
TGGGGCTGCTGGAGCTGCGCGCCTTCGAGATGCCGCCGCACGCGCGCATGAGCGTGGTGCAGCAACTGCTGCTGCGGGCGCTCATTGCCCGCTTCTGGAACCAGCCCTACGCCGCGGCGCTGCAGCGCTGGGGCACGGCCCTGCACGACCGTTTCCTGCTGCCGACCTTCATCGCCATGGACTTCGACGACGTGCTCGCCGAGCTGCGCGACGCCGGCTTCGACTTCGATCCGCAGTGGTTCGCGCCGCACCACAGCTTCCGCTTCCCGCTGCTGGGCGAATACGCCGCCAGCGGCATCAAGCTCGACGTGCGCATGGCGCTGGAGCCCTGGCATGTGATGGGCGAGGAAACCACCGCCGGCGGCACCGCGCGCTATGTCGATTCCTCGCTGGAACGGCTGGAGGTCAAGCTCAGCGGCATGGCCGACAGCCGCCATGTGCTGACTGTCAACGGTCGCGCCGTGCCGCTGCAGCCCACCGGGCGCAGCGGCGAGTTTGTGTGCGGCGTGCGCTACCGCGCCTGGCAGCCGCCCTCCGCGCTGCACCCGAGCATCGGCGTGCATGCGCCGCTCACCTTCGACCTGGTCGACACCTGGATGGAGCGTTCGCTCGGCGGCTGTCAGTACTTCGTCGCCCACCCCGGCGGCCGCAGTTACGACACCTTTCCGGTGAACGCCTACGAGGCCGAGAGCCGGCGGCTGGCGCGCTTCACCGGCATCGGCCATACCCACGGGCGCATGGTGGTGGCGCCCGTCCGGCCCAGCCTGGAGTTTCCGTTCACGCTCGATTTGCGCCGGCGCACGGGCTGAGCCCACGCCCGACCGGACGCCGGGCACCACCGACAATGTGACAATTGCTCCATGGCAAGCCTGTTCCACACCGACCCCACCACGGATCCAGCCGACGCCCTGGTCGACCTCGCGGCCGACCTCGCCTCGCCGGTGCCAGCCGGCCACTGGGATTCGCTGCGCTCACGTCTGGGCGACGGCAGCACCGGCGCACCCCTGGCCCCGCACTGGGCCCAGTTCTTTCGCCAGCTCGGGCCTGGGGGCTTCGACGGTCTGCCGGCGCGCGAAGCCCTGCTGCGCCAGCAGATCCACGACGACGGCGTCACCTACAACGTCCACGCCGACGCCGAGCAGCCCAGCCGTGCCTGGTCGGTCGACCTGTTTCCACTGATCGTCAACGCCGCCTCCTGGGCCCAAATCGCCGCCGGCGCCGCGCAACGCGCCGCCCTGCTCAACACCATCCTGGCCGACATCTACACCGGGCCGCAACGCACCCTGCGCGAAGGCCTGTTGCCGCCGGCGCTGGTGCAGGGCAACCCCGGCTATCTGCGCGCGCTGCACGGCCACAGCCCACCGGGTGAGCTGTGGCTGCACATCGCCGCGTTCGACCTGGCGCGCGGGCCGGACGGCAACTGGCGCGTGGTCAACCAGCGGGTGCAGGCGCCATCGGGCCTGGGTTATCTGCTGGAGAACCGCCTGCTGATCTCGCGCCTGTTCCCCGAAGCCTTCAGCAGCCTGCGGGTGCAACGCCTGGCCGCCAGCTACCGCCTGGTGATGGACACGCTGCAGCGCCTCGCCCCGGGCGGACCGCAGGCACGCATCGTGCTGCTCACGCCCGGCCCCTACAGCGAAACCTATTTCGAGCAGGTCTATCTCGCCCGCTACCTCGGCATCACCCTGGCCGAAGGCAACGACCTGACGGTGCGCGAAGACCGCCTCTACCTCAAGACCCTGCGCGGCCTGGAGCCGGTGCACGCGGTGCTGCGCCGGCTCGACGACAGCTTTTGCGACCCGCTGGAGCTGCGGCCCGATTCCATGCTCGGCGTTCCCGGCCTGCTGCAGGCGGTTCGCGCCGGCAATGTGCTGCTGGCCAATGCCCTGGGCGCCGGCTTTCTCGAATCGCCCGCGGTGCACGGCTTCATGCCGCGGCTGTGCGAAACCCTGCTCGGCGAGCCGTTGATGCTGCCCTCGCTGCCCACCTGGTGGTGCGGCGAGCCCGGCGTGTGCGATGCGCCGCTGGACGATCTGCGCGCCTGGGTGATCAAGCCGGTGCATGCCGAATGCGGCTTCGAAGCCGCCGTCACCGCCAGCCTCGACTTCGGCCAACTGCCGGCGTGGCGCCGCCGCGTGCAGACCCAGCCGGCGCAGGTGGCGCTGCAGCAATACCTGCCGCTGCCGCATGTGCCGGTGTGGAGCGACGGCCGCATGGGTGCGCGCGCCGCGATGCTGCGCGTCTATGCCCTGGCCGACGGCCGCGGCGGCTGGCGCGTGCTGCCGGGCGGCCTGGTGCGCACCGCGCCGCCCGGCGGCAACACGGTGTCGATGCAGCGCGGGGGCGGCAGCCAGGACGCCTGGATCATCACCGGCGAGGCGGTGGACGACAGCACCATGCTGCCCGCTCCCATGCGCCCGCAGGACCTGGTGCAGCGTCACCGCGCCGTCACCAGTCGCGCGGCGGAAAATCTCTTCTGGATCGGTCGCTACACCGAGCGCGCCGAGCACAGCACGCGTCTGGCCCAGCTCGCGCTGCAGGCGCTCTCGGGCGACGACGACCTCGGCCCGGCGGTGCATGCCGTGCTCGACCAATGGTGCCGCCGCAGCGGCCTGGTGGACTTGGACACGCCCCAACTTGCCGAGCAGCCACAGAGCTTCGAGCGCGCGCTCATTCGCGGCCTGGTGGCCGGGCGGCATGCCGGCGGCATCGTGCAGAACCTGCAGGCGCTGGGGCATGCGGCAGGGCAGGTGCGCGAGCGCCTGGGCGCCGAGCACCGGCAGTGGATCGGGGCCGCGGCCGCGGTCGAGATCCTGCCGCCGAGCAGCGCCCCGCAGCATGCCGATTGGCAGGAATGGCAGCCCAGCCAGGCGATGCAGGGGCTGGACCGCATCAGCGAAATCCTCTGCGCCATCACCGGCGCGCAGACCGATCGCATGACCCGCGACGACGGCTGGCGCCTGCTCAGCATCGGCCGTCACATCGAACGCCTGATCCTCATGGCCGATGCCCTGAACAGCGCCTTCGCCACCGGCGCGGTGCGCAGCGACAGCGGCTTCAACCTGCTGCTGCGCCTGTTCAACAGCATCATCACCTATCGCGCGCTCTACCAGAAGCGGCTGGAAGTCCCCCCCCTGCTCGACCTGCTGGTGCTCGACCGCGAGAACCCCCGTGCCCTGGGCTGGGTGGCGCAAACCCTGCAAGCGCGCCTGGCCAAGCTGCCCGGCAGCAGCACTGACCGCGAGGCCCTGCTGGCGCTCGCGCCCGACCCCGACGCCTGGCATCTGCCCGAGCTCTGCGTGCAGGACACCGCCCATCGCCACGCGTGGCTGGAACAGACTCTGACGCAGATCAGCGCCACCACCTGGCGCCTGTCGGACGACATCAGCCGCCGCTACTTTGCCCATGTCGGTGCGGTCGATCGCAGCCTGGGCGGCTACTGAGCCCGTCGGACTCAGACCCACGCCGCCGACCCACTGCATGCCCCCATGATCCAGTCGCAAACCCCATCCGGCTCCAGACCTGCTCCGCGCCCGGGCGCGGCCGATCCGATCTACCGCGTCGAACACCGCACCGCCTACACCTACGAGGCACCGGTGGAACTGGCCCATCACCTCGCCCACCTGCGCCCGCGCGACGAAACCGCGCAGCAATGTGTGCTGCACGACTGCGTGGTCGAGCCCGCGCCCGACCACGCCAGCGTAGGCCAGGACGTGTTCGGCAACGCCCGCCGCCTGTTCGCCTTCTACACCCCGCACGACACCTTGAGCGTCACCGCCATCAGCCTGGTGCGGGTGCAGGCCCAGACTCCACCGGACTTCGCCGCCAGCCCCGCCTGCGACGCTGTGCGCGACCTGCTGCTGTACCGCGCCGGCAAGCCCTTCGTGGCGCAGGCCGAGTTCAGCTTCGGCAGCCATTTCTCGCCGCTGTTCGCGCAGGCCACGGCCTACGCTGCGCCCAGCTTTGCGCCCCGGCGCCCCGTGCTCGAAGGCGCGTTCGAGTTGATGCACCGCATCCATGCCGACTTCACCTACGACCCCGACAGCACCGAGGTCCACACCCGCGCGCCGCAAGCCCTGGAACTGCGCCACGGCGTCTGCCAGGACTACGCCCATGTGATGCTCTCCGCCCTGCGCGGCGTGGGGCTGGCGGCGCGTTACGTCGGCGGCTACCTGCGTTCGCGCCCGCCGCCCGGCGAAGCGCAACTGGTGGGCGCCGACGCCTCCCACGCCTGGGTGGAAGTCTGGTGCCCGGCCCACGGCTGGGTCGCGTTCGACCCCACCAACGACCGCCTGCCCGCGGCTGACTATGTGCGCGTAGCAGTCGGCCGCGACTTCGCTGACGTCTCCCCCCTGCGCGGCGTCATTCGCGGCGGCGGCGAGCACACGCTGGAGGTGGCGGTGCGCGTGAGTGCGGTGGAGGTGTGACGCCCGGCTGAGAGCTCCCCCCAGGCCTGCCGCGATGCGTCAGGCCCCGGAGGGGGATGAGAAAACTTGGGGCTGCCCTGCGTTTTCTCATGCACGTGGATTTTCGGCGCCGCCACCGCCAGGCCGGCGTCCGCTCACACCCGATCCGCGTCCGCCGCGCACCGCGCTGTCGATCCGGCCTGCGCTGGCGCGTCGTCATGGCAGGGCGAGGCCGGCGCCTTCCGCCCAGCCACCCCCGCCGGAGACTGCCATGCGCTACATGATCCTCGTCAAGTCCATCCCCGCCTTCGAGGCGCAGCACGAAGGCCACTTCGCGCCCGACGCCCAGGTGTTCGCCGAAATGGCGGCTTACCACGAGGAGCTCGCCCGGGCCGGCGTGCTGCTCGACGGCAACGGCCTCAAGCCCACGCGCCGCGGCTGGCGCGTGGGCTACGACGGCGCGCACCGCACGGTGATCGACGGCCCGTTCACCGAATCGAAGGAACTCATCGCCGGCTACACCCTGATCCAGGTCGCCTCGCGCGCCGAGGCCATGGAATGGGCGCGGCGCTTCCCCAACCCGGTGGGCGCCGGTCAGCCGGCCGAGATCGAGGTGCGCGAGTTGTTCGAGCCGGAGGATTTCGCCGCCGCCGAGGCGCAACGCCTGGGCACGGCGGGCGACGCACAATGATGTCATCGCCGCGGTCGATCTGCCTGCCGCCGGATCGTCGTCGGTGCAGGGCGCGCATTCCGTGCGCCTCATGAAAAAACGCAGGGCCGCCCCAGGTTTTCTCATCCGCCGCGGGAGGCCTGACGCATCGCGGCAGGTTTGGGGACGCTCTCACGCCAGGAGTTGCACCATGATCGACACCCCCCGCATCACCCACGGCAAGGCCCAGTTCGCCGCCGTCATCGCGCTGGACATTCCGCGCGCGGAGATGCAGCAGGCCTTCGGCCCAGCGGTGCAGGAACTGCTGGACGTGTTGGCCGCGCAGGGCCTGCAGCCCAACGGCTCGGCCTTTGCCCACCATCTGCGCATGCCGCCCGGGCGCTTCGATGTCGAGGTGGGCTTTCGGGTCAGCACGCCGGTCAAGGCCGCCGGGCGCGTGCGGCCTGGCAGCCTGCCCGCCGCCACCGTGGCGCGCACGGTGTACCACGGCGGCTACGAAGGCCTGCCCGGCGCGTGGAACGAGTTCATGCAATGGATCGCCGCCCACGGCCACACCCCGGCGCAGAACCTGTGGGAGTGGTATGTCGTCGGCCCGCACCTCAGCCCCGACCCGGCGCAGTGGCGCACCGAACTGAGCCGGCCGGTATTGAGCCCCCAGGGTCGGCTCGCCAACCCGCCCCCCGGGGAGGTCAAGAAAACTTGGGGCGGCCCAGCGTTTCCTTGAGAGCTGATGAAGCCTCCCGCCAAAGCCGCCGCGGCGCTGCCGGTGCTGCACTTCGAACGGCAGGCCGACTGGGCCGATTGGCTGACGGAGCACCATGCGGCCTCGCCCGGCGCCTGGCTGCAGATCGCCAGAAAAGGCGGCGGGATGCAGTCGGTTTCCTACGATGAAGCCGTCGAGGTCGCGCTGTGCCATGGCTGGATCGATGGGCAGAAACAGACTCACAGCGAGCAGTTCTGGCTGCAGAAATTCACCCGGCGCGCGGACAAAAGTGTCTGGTCGAAGATCAACCGGGACAAGGCGCTGGCCCTGATCGAAAGCGGAACGATGCAAGCCGCCGGACTCCATGAAGTCGAGCGCGCCCAAAGGGACGGCCGCTGGGATGCCGCGTATGACTCGGCCAGCAAGGCCACGGTGCCCAGCGACTTCCAGTCCGCATTGGATGCGAATCCGCGCGCCAAGGCCTTCTTTGCAACGCTCGATGGCCGCAATCGGTACGCCATTCTGTTCCGGATTCAGACCGCCAAGAAAGCCGAAACGCGGGCGAACAAAATTGTCCAGTTCGTGGAGATGCTCGAACGGCACGAAAAGGTGCATGCGTGATGCATTGTTCCAAGTCGTCTCCGTGGAGTAGCCATGGCACGGGCGGGCGCCGGGCCGCGCAAAATAGTC
>DAIAZB010000681.1 GCA_027443745.1 Thiomonas sp.
CCACTTTGAGAGAGAGTCAAAGGACGGAACCCCGCCCCAACTCCCAGCAGAGGTATGCTTTCCTACGCGCATCTGACGACCGTGACGCGCATCGGATCAAGGATCATTGGAAGATCCAGGGAACATTGGAAAATCCCAGTCAAGCATCATGACGGGGTTCCGTGCCTGCGCGCTTCCACCCAGACAATGATCCAGCCCAAACATCGCCAGTCTCCAGGTCGACAGCCACCCATTTTTCAGGAGTCTTGGAATGGATGGGCAAATGGACAGGCCTTTCCTGAACGGCCATCTTTCTACCGGAAAGCAGGGTGCGCTCCAATGCCGGGATAGCCCAATGCAGATGGCCATGCCGCACGATGCGGCCCGCTTTCGCCAGCGCCTTGATGAGGATCGCTGCAAGCTCATCCGCGCGCTTCTCCGATCGCGGATTGGTCGCCACGTACAGGAGTCGAGAAAGGTCTGCGCGGCGAAACGGCGTCACCCGCTTGTCGAGGAATGCATCCACGATCACGCTATGGTGTTTGGTGATCCTCAGTTTCGCAGCTTCGGTATGGCTTTTGGCTTTGTCCATGATGCATTCTCCATGCGATATAATACACGCCAATCAATGCATGTCAATCTCCAAGCCAAGCTAGAAGATCGAGCCGATGATCTTGCCATGCATGGCTGCGGGTCTGCCATTGCTCGCGCCGACGTTCTGGGCTGGCGCATCAACATCCCTGGCGGCCTGCGACACTCCAGGCACAAGCACCAACTCAAGATCACAACTCCAGATCTCTGCGCTGTGCTTCAGCCGGGCACGCATCGCCATCGACTTCCCAGACCTCGTACACCTTGGTCCGCATGTTGGTGTCGTTGGAGTCGCGGTTGCTGCCGCTCACGACCGCCAGCCAGTGCCCTTTGGTGCCGACGATGTAGCGTTTGAGCGGGCTCGCGCTGTCGAGGAACCGCCGTAGCGTCAGGTTTCCTACGCCCATGGCGCCAGGGCGAACGATCAAGCCAAAGTCGCGTGCCACTGCAATGCCGTGTTGGTCGGACAGGCCGCCATTTTCAGTCCACCCGCGGGCCCGACAGGCTGCGAGCACATGGCCGAAAGGCAGTCCGCTAACCTGACTGAGGGTATAGGGCACGCACCCGGCTGGCGTGTAGCGGCCGTCATCGTCCAGCATCGGTTCATTCCATAAATGCGGCTCGTCGTGGCGGTCGAACTGATGTCCGCACTTCTGGCACTCGCGATACATTTCAACGCGATTGAAGGCGGGACGAAGCGTGCCTATATCCATGTGTTGGTCGCACCGTCCATCGCCGCACGCAGGGCACAGCGGCCAGTGCGCCGGCGCGTAGGCGTTTTCTCCAGTCGTCGCGATGTCGATCTCGACGTGGGTTGTTTCGAGCGTGGAAAGAATCTTGCGTTCGATCAACCAGCCCACGAAATCGTCGTGGCTGATCCAGCAGAAATCGTCGCGCTTGGACTCGGCTTGTGCATAACGATGGGAGCGAAACTCGGCCGCCAAAGCCTGAAAGTCCAAGTCGACTTCCCCGATGAACGGGCCTCGGTTGCGGTCATCCGCGCCGAGCATGTAGATGACCGTGTGATCGCTCATCATTCGTTGAATTCACCACGCTTCAAGACCAAGTTGGGCGTCATGTCCGGCTCATTCATCTCATTAGAATGAGCCATGGCGTACTGCTCAAATTCTTCGATCCGCACTTCGACGGCTGTGACTTGCTCCGCGCTATCGCAATCGTTGCGGTAGTTGTAGAGCGATGGCACGGCCTTCCGGTTTTTCGCCAAGAGCATGAAGATCGGGCAGTCGGACGGAATCGGTTTGCCGGTTGCGGAATCAACAAGACGCGCACCACCGAGCGTGACTTCAAAAGAGGACCGACGGACCTGCGCCATCGTCAACCGAACCATCGCCGATGATGTACGGCCGCCGCAGCATGTCCATCGCGTGTTCTTGGACACAGGCCACGCGCACGTCGTAGCCCTCGCCATCGCTCGCAAACACGCCGCGCGCCTCGCCGCTCGACCCATGCGCAAGCGCGCGGTCGATGGCGTCGCGCAGCAGCATCAGC
>DAIAZB010000682.1 GCA_027443745.1 Thiomonas sp.
TTCCTTGCGGTAGCGGTCCGTCAGGCGGCTCGCCAGATCCAGCGTGATGGGATCCCAGCCGAACTGATCCGATGTGGCATCAAGAATCCACAGCGCACCGTCCGGGTCGGTCACTTCGAGCCAGTAGTGCCCGAGCAAACCACCACGCGCAGTCAGCGCACCATATCCTCGAAGCCCACCGCCACCGCCGCAAGGCGTCACGGAGAACGCGGGATGCCATCGGCGCAAAAAGGTGAGCGCCAAATAGGACGCATGGAGGCACGTCCCAGCGATCAAGCTGGACTCCGGCGTGCCATAGGTATCCCGCAGGCCGGACAACACACCTTGACGCACCAGCCAGGCGATTTCCAGCAAAACAGCGCGATGCGGGCTTTGCTCGACGGCATGCTGCGTATGGCGCCAACCGTCCCGCCAGGCCGCCGCAAAGGCGCGCGACCAGGTGAGCCGACCATCCGCCTTGCGCTTGTCCTGGTATGGGCACGCCGTCTCGGGACGGCCATGCGCAAAGGCTTCCATGCCTTTGCGGAAGGCGCCGCGCATGGCGGGGTTCCACAGACCGAAGTCGCGCGGCAAGGGTGCGAATATTTCGGCGTTCATTTCGCCAGCGTGAGGGCACTTGCCTGCTCGCAGACCGCCTTGGCGTGGCTCACGTCGGCGGCCGTGGCCAGATGGTCATCGCCCACGCGCTTGATGAGCAGACGCTTGACGCACTGCGGTTCTGTGCGCATGGCGCTGCGCTCTGCGATGCGTCCGAGCACTCTTTCGGCAATCCAATCCCCATGGCACGCCCTGGGCTTGCACCAGCAGGCCAGGGCAACACGCTCACCCGCTGCGACGCGGGCCGCCAGAGCCTCGATAGCCCGCCGCCTGGGGCCGTTCCGCAACCAGTCCGCTTCGCTGTCGACGATATAGGCGGCAATCACGCGGTCGCGCTCAGCCGGATCGTTCTGGTTATGCAACATATGCGGATTTCCCAAGACCGGGTTCGCCCGGTCCACGCGCACGACGGTTTCTCCCGGCTCAGGGCCGTTCTCACGCTGGTCGGGGCGCATGGAAAAGACGCGGATGGAGCCGATCTTCAGGCTGGGCATGCCGCGAGTCCTTGTTCCAGCGCCGCATTGATCGCTGCCATCATGGCGGCACTGCCGCCCTTGTCAGGATGATGGAGGCTCGCCAAGCGCCGGTAGGCTTGCCTCACCTCATCACGCGTGTCATTGCGTGACACGCCGAGCACCTCCCACCACTCGCGCGCCACGTCAGGGGACGGCAGCGCGAGAAACCCGGTAAATGCAGCCTCCAACATGTCCCCGGTTCCCCACCTGGAGATGCCGCGCAAGGCCTCGACCGTTTTCGCGATGGCCTGCATGTTGTGCTCGACCCTGATCCAACGATCGCAGGCAAAAGACATCTGCCGTGTCTTGTAGAGGAAATAGACCGCGACACCGCAGTCCTCCGGTTGGCGCTGATTTGCCAGTGGCAGACCGTCGCGCCGCAATGCGATGTTGCTGCTGATCACTGTCATCGAGTCTCGTCCGTAGCGTCCTCCGGTCAGCAATCTCACTTCGTTGATGACGTTGTCACGCGCGCGGGCAAACGACACATCGAACCTCGCGCGTTCGCGTTGCGTCTGGCTTGTGCGCGGGTGGCCGGCTGGCCACCGCAATGGGTAGGCTTCTGTCACTTGGAAGATTCGTCGCCGATGGCTGCGGGAATCACAGAGGCGCTTGGCTCCGGGTCGCTGGTGTAGCGAACGAGCAGCCCGTCGTAGTTGACTCCGCGAAAAGACGGGTTGGGATCACGGTGTTCCGCCAGCGCCTTGTCAAGAACCCTTCCGACTTCGTAAGCGCGCCGGGCAGAAGCCGAGACTTGCTCGCCACCGATACCGTGATTGGCGTTCCTCATGAAACCGAGTTGACGCGAAATGCCGGAGCACAGATCGTCGATCGCATTCATGGCGCCGAGACGATCCGCGCCCAACCTTTCGGGGGCGAACGGGATGGAACCACGGCGCACAAGACCGGCGATTTCCCGCATTTGCCCGATCCCCATGCGCGTGAACAGATCGAGCGCTTGCGAGACCGCGTGCGCCTGCTCGATGGTCAAGTCGAGATGCACGCGTGCGCCAGAAGTTTGCTGATCTGCAGTCTTGGTTTCCACGCCTTCCTCCATTTCCTTGTTTTCAATCATGGCTTGAATGCAATTTTTGTGGTGGTGTTCGACAGAATGTCATGCGCTTCTTCCGGCGTAACTGGCGTCACATCCGGCGTTGCCTTCGTGCGCGTCAGCGGATGGAGCCTCTTTTTGCGGTCCATGGACTCGACGGCGGCAACGGCCAGCGCGGCGATCTGGATCATCCGCTTGCGGGCATGCCCCTTGGTCTCGAATCCTCGCGCCATGGCCAACGTGCGCTGGTTGATGATGTTGCAGAATTCTTCAAGATCATGCTGATCGTCCTGCGCCGGGCCGCCCCACTTGGCGTCCTGCCTGACGCGCTCCGCGATGACTTCGAGCACAACGCCGTGAGCGCTCGATGGCGCATCGAGCTGCGCACCGAGCGCGCTCAGCATGTTGCGCGCCAGGGCTACGGTCGGCAAGCCCTGCAGTGCCGCCTCACGCTCCAGCCGACGGAGATCTCTGGATGGCATGCGCACGGTGATGGATTCCAGGCCAAGGGCGGCGTCCACGGCTGCTTGCGCCTCCTGCGATGCTGGAATCTGGTTTTCGGCTGTCATGGCGGTGTTGTTTTGTGGTGTAAGGCAATGGATCAATAATACACGTTTAAGCTGTGATGTCAACACTCATGCATTCTCTCATCAACGCGGAATCAAGCCTCATGGGATTGCGCTTCAGAACGCAGAGCCACATCCAGCCGACACAGGCGTGACCTTGCCTTCGCGGCCCGGTCACGCCATCGCGCCGCCTCGGCGCGCAGCTTTTGCCCGATCCATTGCCCTGCGGCCAACTCGCGCGCATCGTCGGTCCAATGAAGGTCGAGGTGATTTGCCGCCTCCTCCAGGGCCTCGGCCCTGGCGTCGAGATCGGCGATGGTCAGGTGTTTGCTGGGCATGTCTTGGGCAACTCAAATGGACTCAGTCTCTGATTCTCAGGATTGCCAAAGCCTCTTGACGGGGTTCCGCGCCTGCGCGCTTCCACCCAGACAATGATCCAGCCCAAACATCGCCAGTCTGCAGGTCGACAGACACCCACTTTTCAGGAGTCTTGGAATGGATGGGCAAATGGACAGGTTTTTCCTGAACGGCCATGTTTCTACCGGAAAGCAGGGTGCGATCCAATTTCGGGATAGCCCAATGCAGATGGCCATGCCGCACGATGCGGCCCGCTTTCGCTAGATCCTTGATGGCGATCGCTGCAAGCTCATCCGCGCGCTTCTCCGATCGCGGATTGGTCGCCACGTACAAGAGTCGAGCAAGGTCTGAGCGACGAAACGGCGTCACCCGCTTGTCGAGGAATGCATCCACGATCACGCTATGGCGTTTTGTGATCCGCAGTTTCGCAGCTTCGGTATGGCTTTGGGCTTTGTTTTCCATGATGAATTTTCCATGCGCAATAATACACGCCAATCATTGTATGTCAATCTTCAAGCCAAGCTAGAAGAACGGGTCCATTGGCGCCATCAACGATCTTCCGCCGCAGCGAAACCATTGCCGTCAGCCTTGCTGGTTTCAGCGCGTCGCGATGCTGAGTTGCATGTTGCGCGCTTGCGCCGCACGATGAGGCCCGTGTCGCGCATGGTGATCTCGATGGCTCCAGCCGCAACGGCTTGCGCGCGCTTCGACAGGGAGATGTCGTAGTGGCTGTGGTGGGTTCCAGCTTTCTGGTGCCAGCGCCTCGACACGCCGATGCGATCAGCCATGGCGTGCAGTTCGGCGTCGGTATCGGCGAGCATGTGACACATCACCATGCGCCCGTACGGCGCACGCATGTCGTCGACGCGGCCATCAACACACCTCCAATTCCCTGCAATGTGAATCAGCCGGGCACGCATCGCCATCGACTTCCCAGACCTCGTACACCTTGGCCCGCATGTTGGTGTCGGCGGAGTCGCGGTTGCTGCCGCGCACGACCGCCAGCCAGTGCCATTTGGTACCGACGATGTAGCGTTTGAGCGGGCTCGCGCTGTCGAGGAAGCCCCGTAGCGTCAGGTTTCCTACACCCATGGCGCCAGGGCGAACGATCAAGCCAAAGTCGCGTGCCACTGCAATGCCGAGCTGATCGGACAGGCCGTCTTTTTCAGTCCACCCGCGGGCCCGACAGGCTGCGAGCACATGGCCGAAAGGCAGTCCGCTAACCTGACTGAGGGTATAGGGCACGCACCCGGCTGGCGTATAGCGGCCGTCGTCGTCGAGCATCGGCTCACTCCAAACATGCGGCTCGTCGTGGCGGTCGAACTGATGCCCGCACTTCTGGCACTCGCGATACATTTCAACGCGATTGAAGGCAGGACGAAGCGTGCCCAGGTCCATGTGTTGGTCGCACCGTCCATCGCCGCACGCAGGGCACAGCGGCCAGTGCGCCGGCGCGTAGGCGTTTTCTCCAGTCGTCGCGATGTCGATCTCGACGTGGGTTGTTTCGAGCGTGGAAAGAATTTTGCGCTCGATCAACCAACCCACGAAATCGTCGTTGCTGATCCAGCAGAAATCGTCGCGCTTGGACTCGGCTTGTGCATAACGATGGGAGCGAAACTCGGCCGCCAAAGCCTGAAAGTCCAAGCCAGCTTCCCCGGTGAACGGGCCTCGGTTGCGGTCATCCGCGCCGAGCATGTAGATGACCGTGTGATCGCTCATCATTCGTTGAATTCACCACGCTTCAAGACCAAGTTGGGTGGCTTCAGGCGCTCGATTTGCTCCAGCAGGCCAAGCACGATGGCGCGCACTTCCTTGTGCGAGCGGCACCCGTCGATGCCGCCGCCAGGCATGTTGCGAATCTCCGGGATGCCGTCCAGGCAGTGCGCGAAGTGGCCGTGCCAGTCGCTGCTGCGGATCAGTCGGCGCCGCATGTCGGTCGGGTCCATGCTCGCAACCTGCAGAACCCAGTCATGCGTCACGTACGGCGCTTGGCGGGCCAACACTTGCAGCTCGGCCACCGTGCGCAGGTAGGCTTTCTCCGGCTCCGGCCGCCCAACCCATCTGCCAACCGGACTTGCGCCGGTAAGGTCGTCATTCATCGATACCCCTGGCGCAAGCAGGTTACCTCGAACGTTGGGCGTCATGTCCGGCTCCTTCATCTCATCGGAATGAGCCATGGCGTACTGCTCGAATTCTTCGATCCGCACTTCGACGGCTGTGACTTGCTCCGCGGTATCGCAATCGTTGCGGTAGTTGTAGAGCGATGGCACGGCCTTCCGGTCTTTCGCCAAGAGCATGAAGATCGGGCAGTCGGACGGAATCGGTATGCCGGTTGCGGAATCAACAAGCCGCGCACCACCGAGCGTGACTTCGATGTCGTATTTAGGGTCTTGCGTCGTGCATCGCATTTCAATTCCTATTAGGGCGGGGTGTCTTGGAGTTGCGGCGCGATCATGATGCAGATCCGGCACGCACCGGGATGGCCATGCGGCTGGGTATCTCGGCATCGCCGTGTTGGATCACCAGCATGAGCATGCCCTGGGGTAAGGGGATGCCTGTGCTGTGACTGCGCACGTCGTCGAGGACTTCGGTGTAGAGGGCAAGAGGCGCGTCGTCAGGATCGATTTCTTCTTCCCGGATCGCCGCTTCGCAGGCTGCATCAATGTCGTCGACATCGAGGGAGAGGGTCTGGATGCGTGGGGAGACCAGCCCGTCGAGCAGGCCAGGGTATTGCGCTTCGATGAACGGGAAGTATTGGGCTTCGAGGGTGTCGGTTGTCATAGGGTCTCCGCGATCAAATTCGGGGTCAATGGTCAATGGCGTTATGGAGTGATCTGCACGTGTGCAGCCCACCACTTCGAGGTTTTGAGCGTGCGTTCGTTTTTCACGAGGACTCGGCACCCGCTGCGATCCCATCCGACGACATGGCCATTGAAGTGCCCACGGTAGTGAATCACGGCGACGCGAGCACCCATCGGGTACGCCGTGCGCAGCGCTTCCAGCAGCTTTTCTTCCGCCTGACGCACTGCTTCGTATGCTGCGGCAACCGGACGGCTGAAATGAGGTGCAAGACCCACCCCGAGCCAGTACGCCGGAGGCGACGGGTGAGCGACCGTGAAATCGTGATCGCACAAACCGGGCGACATACCCGTGCATGTCGCAGCTTGAATGATGGTGTGGTCCGGCATATCGGTGGGCTCCATAGGTTCCTCCCTGCCGCTAGGGATGGACGGTGGCCTCGATCTTCCGCGCATCAGCCAGCGCCTTCTCGGCTTGCGCGCGCAGCCTCTCCGCCTGCTTCAGCAGGTCGTTCTTTCGGTTCGCGTCTTCCAGCGACTTGAGGTGTTCGAACTGCGCGTGGTTGACCATCCCGGCCTGCAGCAAGTCCTGCGCACTCAGGTAGTCCGTGATGCGATGGCCGCCAATGCCGAGGTCCAGGTAGGCGTCGTCTTCGCACGCGCCGGAGCCATGCGCAACCAGCGTGCTCCAGGTATCGTCATCGAAGACGATCACGGCTGATACGGTGTGCCCGCGCAACCCGGAAGGTTGCTCAATGACGCAGCGGACGGTCTTTTCGGCCCAGTCAGCGAACCTGGTGACGCGACCGTTGGATGTGGGGATGGTCTGTTGGCTCATACAAATTTTCTTTCGAAAGTTGTCAACGGTCGAGACTGAATGACAGAACGGCTTGACCACGGGCGCAACAATCACTGGGCATGCGTACAAGTGATTTGTGCAAAGGACCTGGAGTTCGAGCCAGAGCGGCGAGCAGGCGCCGCGTGGTGCGAGGCCCCTCGTGCTCCCATCCAAGGCGGCGCGCAATGGCATGGCAAAGACCTTCATCGCCGTACATCACGCCAGGCTCACCCATCTCTCGGAGCACCTCAACTGCCGCATCACACGCTCGCATCATCAGTTTGCGCGGGAAACTCCGCCGTTCATGGCGGATATGGATAGCGCGACGTGCGGAGCACGTCCCTGTTCCCGCTCTCCTTTCGTGGTTGGCGCTACGGTGGGTTGCAGGTGATAGCCGTAGCCATCACCACGTTGCGAGATGCGGCAGTGGCGGTATCCGATGCCCTGAATCACACCGCTGCCGGTTTGGATGTTGAAGCTCCCGGATGCACGCACGGCGGCACGCCCGACGTGGATTCCAGCCTTCTTGCCGGAGGGAACGATGGCTTTCACCAGGTCCCCAGTCTGAAAGCCGAAGTGGCGCTTCTGGCGGGTGAGATACCCACGCGGGAAGCCAAAGGCGTCCAGTCGCGTGCGCTGATAGCTGCCGCGTCCCGCGGCCTTGATCCGCAGCGTCGGCACGCGCCAGCCCGTGACCGCATCAACCGCGCCCACGCACGCCGCGTCCAGGGCATGGCCCTTGGGGATGTGCAGGCGCGTGCGGTTGAACTTCGTTCTGCCGCCAGTGCCCGTCTCCACCGGCAGTCTGGTGGACTGCAACGCGGTGAACAGCGCCCAGCGCGTCGTGTTCACTGCGGCGGCATCCTTGAGTGGCGCCTTCGCCTGCGTTTTGATCTTGGTGAGGCGCTTCGAATCGTGGGCCAGAAACTCCCGCACATCCTGCGCGCCCTTGGCGGTGTTGCACGGCCCGCAGGCCAGGCACAGGTTGCTGATGCGGTTGCTGCCGCCCTTGGCGCGCGGCACGATGTGCTCGACCTGCAGCGGGACGTTCTGCGCATCGCAATACGCGCAGGTGCGATGCCATTTCTCCAGCAGGTACTCGCGCGCCTCGTACCCGGCCAAAGCGCCTTGCTGGTACTCGACGCCGCTGATCTCCGGATTCTGCAGCGCCTGCGTGTCGAACTTGACCAACTCCTGCGACACGGCCACAACTGGCACCCAGCGGCGCAGGCGCGACACCCAGGTCAGTGTCGTGTCCACGCGGTGCTGCAGAGAGGGCGCGAGCCAACCCGCAGGCCGCGTGCGGTTATCGAACCGCGGCGCGCGATGGCGGAGATTCGCCCCCCTGCGGCGACGGCGAAAGGCGGCGCGCTGCGCCAGGGCATCGCGGATAGCCTGACCCCGGTGCGTAAGCTCCGCCAGGAACACGACATGCGCAATGTGGCGGACCTGGCCGCTGTCCGCATTGACCTTCTCGCTGTCGCGCACCAGCGCAATGCCCGTGGTCTTGCTGCCGGGGTCGAGCTTGACGCGCAGCGTCTGCAGGGCACTGTCCTCGACACGCCGATCCACCAGCCGGATCGTGAACGGCACCAGGCGATGCACCCGTGCCCGGCCCCGCTCCAGCAGCAGGCGAGCACGCTTCTCGCTGCATGGCATCAGCGGGTTCTTCCTGCGGTCCAACACGAACACTGCCAACTTCTTCTCCTATGCGGGCCTTACGGCCCTGGTGACGGAGGGCTTGCGCCCTCGCTCCCCTCGGGAATGTCACGCACCGGCTCCCGCCTTGCGGCGGCGGTCGGATCCTTCGCGCTTAACCCTTCAGCGCAGCATGAACCCGGCCTTGCAGAGCAGCGAACTGAGGAAGCATTCGCTGGTGCGTCTGAACGACCTGTGCGTGACGTAGATCAGTGTCTTTCGACTCCTTTCTCTCCCTGGTCAACCGAGCCTGTCTCTCAACAAGCTCCGCCCTTCAGGGCGGGGGGATTGACTTTGCAGGGTGATGTGATAGTCGATGAATTTTCCAGCGGCGGCTTGCGTGATCGAGGCGACATGGCGGGGACGATGAAAAACAGTGATGCGATCCATGACTTCATGACGACACTCCTTGTGTGGATACAATATACACGAAATAAAAACAATGTCAATGACTCTCTGCGCATGTTCTTTTCGCGCCATGTTTCACCCATCAAAAGAGGACCGATGGACCCGCACCATTGTCAACTGAGCCATCGCCGATGATGTATGGCCGGCGCAGCATGTCCATCGCGTGTTCTTGGACACAGGCCACGCGCACGTCGTAGCCCTCGCCATCGCTCGCAAACACGCCGCGCGCCTCGCCGCTCGACCCATGCGCAAGCGCGCGGTCGATGGCGTCGCGCAGCAGCATCAGC
>DAIAZB010000683.1 GCA_027443745.1 Thiomonas sp.
GGTCTTGCCCATGAAGATCAGCACCTTGCAACGCGGATCGTTGGCGCCCGAAGTCCACCACTTGCGGCCGTTGATGACGTACTGATCGCCATCACGACGGATGCTGGCCTGGATGTTGGTGGCGTCGCTCGAGGCCACGCCAGGCTCGGTCATGGCGAAGCCCGAGCGAATCTCGCCGCGCAACAGGGGCTCCAGCCACTGCGCTTTCTGCTCCGCGGTGCCGTAGCGTTCCAGCACTTCCATATTGCCGGTATCGGGCGCCGAACAGTTGAAGGCTTCGGGGGCGATGTGCGACCGACCCATGATCTCGCACAGCGGCGCGTACTCCAGATTGCTCAAGCCGGCGCCGCGCGTGGAGTCGGGCAGGAACAAATTCCACAGGCCCGCTTGGTGCGCCTCGGCCTTGAGTTCCTCGATCACCCGGGTGGGCTGCCAGGCATCGCCGGCCTTGCGGTTGGCCTCGACCTCGGCAAAAAACCGAGTCTCGTTCGGGTAGACATGCGCCTCCATGAAGGCGCTGACGCGCTCCTGCAGGGCGCTGACCTTGTCGCTGTGACTGAATTCCATGGGGATTCCTCGTGGGTTGGGTTGCGTGTTCACTGGCCGATCGACGGCCGCTCAATGCCCGAACACACGTTCGACTTGCGCCCAGGCGGCCTCGGCCAGGGGCCGGGCACGACGGCCGGCTTCGAGCGCCTGCGCGCTGGACGCGTTGCCTTGCAGCGCCCGCGCTAGAACGCCTTGCAGAATGCCGGCAAGGCGGAACATGTTGAAGGCGGCGTAGAACTCCCAGTCGCCCGGGGAGACCGGCGGGCGCTGGGTGCGCTCGCAATAGCGCGCGACATAGTCGACCTCGCCGGGAATCCCCAGTGCGGCCAGATCGCCGCCGACCAGGCCACGAAACTGCCCAGGTTTCAGGCGCCAGGCCATGCAGTGATAGGCAAAGTCCGCCAGCGGATGGCCGAGGGTGGAGAGCTCCCAGTCGAGCACCGCAAGAATGCGTGGCTCGGTGGGGTGGAACACGACGTTGTCCAGGCGGTAGTCGCCATGCACGATGGCGGTTTCATCCCCTGGGGGAATGTGCTCTGGCAACCACTCGATGAGCTTGTCCATGGCCGCGATGCGCTCGGTTTCGCACGCGCGGGATTGCTGCGTCCACCGCGCCACCTGGCGGCCGATATACTGGCCCGGCTTGCCGTAGTCGCCCAGCCCCAGCGCGACCCCGTCGACCTGGTGCAGGGCGGCGATCACGCGGTTCATCTCGTCGAAAATCGCCGCGCGCTCGGCGGGTTGCATGCCCGGCAGCAGCGGATCCCAGAGAATGCGGCCCTCGACAAAGTCCATGAGGTAGAACGGCGTGCCGATGATGCTCTCGTCCATGCAGAGCAGTTGCATCTGCGGCACCGGCACCTGACTTCGACCTAAAGCCTGCATGACACGAAACTCGCGGTCCACTGCATGGGCCGAAGGCAGCAGTTTCCCCGGCGGCTTGCGCCGCAACACGTAACGCCGCCCGCCGGCTGCCGTCAGCAAATAGGTGGGGTTGGACTGGCCGCCCTTGAACTGCGCCACATGCAAGGGCCCTTGCAGATCGGTCATGCGTGCATGCAAGTAGCTGGCGAGGGCCGCCACGTCGAACGCCAATGCGGGGGACACCTCGCGGGTCTCGGCTTGCATCGCTTATCCCTGGTTCAGTTCAGTTTGACCAACTGTTTGCCGAAGTTCTGGCCTTTGAGCATGCCGATGAAGGCGGCGGGTGCCTGTTCCAGCCCCTGGGCCACCGACTCGCGCCATTGCAGCTTGCCGCTGGCCACCAGGC
>DAIAZB010000684.1 GCA_027443745.1 Thiomonas sp.
TGCGCATGCTACGCTTTCGTTTGGACTTCCATACGGCAATACGATGAAGATCGACACCAAGCTCCCCAAGGTCGGCACCACCATATTCAGCGTGATGAGCCAGCTCGCGCTGGAGCACAAGGCGGTGAACCTGGGGCAGGGCTTCCCGGATTTCGAGCCGCCGCAGGGCCTGCGCGATGCGCTGGCGCGCGCGATGGACGAGGGGCGCAACCAGTACGCGCCGATGTACGGCACCGCGCCGCTGCGCGAGCAGATCGCCTTGAAGACCGAGCGCATGTACGGCCACCGCCCCGACGTCGACGCCGAGATCACCGTGACCTCCGGTGCCACCGAAGCGCTGTTTGCGGCGATCGCCGCGATGGTGCGCACGGGCGAGGAAGTGATCGTGTTCGATCCGGCCTACGACAGCTACGAGCCGGCTATCGAGCTGCAGGGCGCCAGGGCGGTGCATATCCCGCTGCTTGCGCCGAGCTTTGCCGTGGACTGGCAGCGTGTGCGCGATGCGGTGACGCCGCGCACGCGCATGATCCTGATCAACAGCCCGCACAACCCGTCCGGCGCGGTGCTGTCGGCGGCCGACCTCGACGAGCTGGCGGCGATCGTGCGCGACACCGGCATCGTGGTGCTGTCCGACGAAGTGTACGAACACATCGTCTACGACGGCCGGCAGCACGAGAGCGTGCTGCGCCACCCGGAACTGGCCGCGCGCAGCATCGTGGTGTCCTCCTTCGGCAAGACCTACCACTGTACCGGCTGGAAGCTGGGCTATGCAGTGGCGCCGAGGGCGCTTACCGCGGAGTTCCGCAAGGTGCACCAGTACCTCACGTTCTGCAGCTTCCATCCCGCGCAAGCCGCGTTTGCCGAGTTCCTCGCCAGCGACCCGCGGCATTACCTGGAGCTGCCCGCGTTCTACCAGGCCAAGCGCGACCGCTTCCGCGCACTGCTCGCGCCTTCGCGCTTCACGCTGCTCGACGTGCCGGGCGGCTACTTCCAACTGGTGGACTACTCGGCGATCCGCGACGAGGACGACCTGGTCTTCAGTCGCTGGCTGGTGGAGCAGGGCGGCGTGGCGGCGATCCCGCTGACGCCGTTTTGCGAGACCGCGCCGGGCACGCGCCTGCTGCGTCTGTGCTTCGCCAAGAGCGACGCCACGATGGAGGCGGCCGCCGAGCGGCTGTGCCGGCTGTGAATGGGGATGGCAACGGCTTGCAGCCGCTGACCGTCTCGCTGGTGCAGGGTGCCACGCGCTGGCATGACGCACCGGCCAACCGCGACTACTACGCTGCGCTGGTACGTCGCGTGCGCGGCAGCGACCTGATCGTGCTGCCGGAGACTTTTCTGTCCGGCTTCAGCAACGACACAGGCGTCAGCGCCGACACGATGGATGGCGAGGGCGTGGCCTGGCTGCGCACGCTGGCTGCCGAGGTAGGTGCGGTGATCTGCGGCAGCCTCGCGATACGCGAGGGCGGCACCGTCTACAACCGCCTGCTGTGGATGCGCCCGGATGGGGTGTTCGAGCAGTACGACAAGCGCCACCTGTTCCGCATGGCCGGCGAGCACACCCGCTACGGCGGTGGCAACGCGCGGCTGATCGTGGAGTTGAAGGGTTGGCGCATCCTGCCGCAGGTCTGCTACGACCTGCGCTTCCCGGTGTGGTTGCGCAACCGCCGGTTGGCGGCGGCCGCGGGCGGCATGGATTACGACCTCGCGATCTTCGTGGCGAACTGGCCGGCGCCGCGCCGCCAGCCGTGGCGCACCCTGCTGCGCGCCCGTGCGATCGAAAACCTCGCCTGCGTGATCGGCGTGAACCGCGTGGGCGTGGACGGCAATGATCTTCCCTACGCCGGCGACAGCGCGGTGATCGATCCGGTGGGCGAGCCGCTGGTGGAGTGCGGC
>DAIAZB010000685.1 GCA_027443745.1 Thiomonas sp.
ATCGACATTCTGCATCGCGCCGCGCGCGCGCATGGCACCATGGTGCTGTGCGCCAGCCACGACCCGCGCCTGATCGCGCACGCCGACCGCGTGCTGCGTATGGAGGACGGGCGCGTGCTGACCGACGAACACCATCCCCACCCGCCGATCGGACTGGACGTATCCCGATGAAACCGCAGGCGCTGTTATTCATGCTGTTCGCCATGGTTGCGCTGGCCGGCTGCGATCGTGCGCGCAGCACGGACCAGGACGCCGCGCCGTCGTCGCCCTGGATCGCCGTGGCGCGCGGGCAGGTGGGCGTGGAGGGCGGCTTGTTGCAAGTGCGCCCGGCCGTGCCGGGGCTGGTGTCGGCGGTCACGGTGTCCGACAACGACACGGTCAAGCCCGGGCAGATTCTGGTGCGCCTGGACGACGGTGCCGCGCGCATCGCCGTGCAGCTGGCCGCAGCCGACCTGGCGCAGGCACGCGCGCAGCAGGCCGAACTGGCGGCGGGGCTGCCTGCGGCGGCGCAGCGCGCGCAGCGCCTGGCGGCTGCCAGCGCCGCCGATGCCGCGCCGGCGCAAGAATTGGCGGATGCGCGCGCCGCGCTGGCGCAGATGAAGGCACGGGCACAGGCCGCGGCCGCGGCTGTGCAGGCGGCGCAGGCACGGCTGGCGGAGGCGCGCTACCGGCTCTCGCTGTACACGGTGCGCGCGCCGGTGGCCGGCCAGGTGGTGCGGCGTCGCGTCGAGGTGGGCGCGCGGGTAGCGCCGCAGAGTCCCGAGGCGCTGCTCGAATTGCTGCCCGATCGCCCGCTGGTGGTGCGCGCCGAACTTAGCGAGGCCTATGCGGCCAAGGTGCGCGCCGGCATGCGCGCCGAAGTGGTTCTGGACGCGGGCGGCGGCGCCCGCTACGCCGCGCATGTCGTGCGTCTGGGGCTGGTCTATGGCGTCGCCAGCCTGGGTCCCGCGCACGACCAGCCGGACGATGCGCGTGATCTCGATTGCGTGCTGCAACTGGATACGCCCGGTCTACGAGTCGGCCAGCGCGTTCTGGTGCGGTTTCTGCCCGGCCATCACAAACCCTGAACCGGTGTTCAGGCAACTTTTTTTACACTACGGCTGTCCCAGCTTGCTCTGCCGACGAGCCGCCCCTGCGGTTGCTAACGGCAATTTTCCCCTGATCCGGCTAGGTTCGAGCCCATGGCGCAGTGGACCATCGTGTGCGACTTCGACGGCACCGTCAGTATCGGTGACGTCACCGACTTGCTGCTGGAGCGTTTCGGCGCGACTGGCTGGGAAGAGCTGGAAGCCGCCTGGCAGATGGGCGAGATCGGTTCGCGTGCCTGCCTGGCCGGACAGATCGCCCTGCTGGACGCCAGCCCGGCGCAACTGGATGCGGCGATCGACTCGATCGCAATCGATCCGTCCTTCCCCGCCTTCGTGGCCGACGCACGTGCCATCGGCATCCCGCTGACCGTGGTTAGCGACGGCCTCGATCGCGCCATCCGCGCGCTGCTGGGACGCTACGGTCTCGCCGACCTGCCGATCATCGCCAACCGCCTCGTGCAGGCCGGCCCGCGCAGTTGGCGCCTGGAGTTTCCGCATTCCAACCCGGCTTGCCGCGCCGCCAGCGGCACCTGCAAGTGCGAGCGCGCCGAGGG
>DAIAZB010000686.1 GCA_027443745.1 Thiomonas sp.
CGGCAGCCTGTGTGGGCAAGCCGGCGTCGGAGTCATCCGTCGCCGGCTTTTTCGTCAGATGGGCACAGTTGGGAAGCGCTCGCCCATGGCTGAGAATGATCTCGACGCGTCGGCCTCGCCCTCATGCAACGTGGTCCGGTAACACCATCATCACGCTGGAGCCATGACGCAGTTACCGACGTTCAGTCCCGCGATGTGTGAGCGCGCCGTGACCGGCGCAGGGCGATACACGAGCAGCAGGGGGATCACGGGGAAGCAAGCGCGACGGGATGGCCAGCGCAGAGGCACGAGAGGGGGCCATGGCCTCATGGGCTGCAGCAGAAATCCATCGTGTCACGCCGCTTGCCGGGCGTTGCCCGGTGTTGTCGCCGGCGGCCATCTCATGCATGAAGTCATGCAAAGCATGCAATTCTCCTCGGGGCCATCGCTCAACATAATGGCAGCGCTCGAGTCCGGTGCACATGCCGGATGGAGCCGATCCGCCCAGGCGTGGATGCGGAGCCAGTCAACCCAACAATGCGATCAGGAGACCCATGTCAAATTCCAGCATCAGTGAGCGGATGGATCGGTTGCCGATCACGCGACCACACAGGATCGCCATCCTGGCCCTTGCGTTTGCGTACTTCTTCGAGTTCGCCGATCTCAACACCTTCGCCTTTGCCGCCCCCGGGGTCATGAAGGACTGGCATATCGCGGTCAGTGCGGTGGCCTTCATCACCTCCGCGAGCTTCGGCGGCATGTTCCTCGGTGCCGTCACGGCCGGCTGGCTGGCCGACGCCATCGGGCGCAAGCGCGCGCTGATCTTGACCGTGCTGTGCTACGCGCTGTTCTCGCTGCTCAACGCGGTGTCGTGGAACGTGCTGTCGCTGGCGGCCTTCCGGTTCCTCACCGGCGTGGGCTTGTCGGGCATGACGGTGACGGCCAACACCTACGTCAGCGAGTTCTTCCCCGCGAACGTGCGCGGCAAGACCATGGGACGCATCATGACGGTGGGTCTCGTGGGCATCCCGGCCACGGCCTGGTTCGCCAGGGCCTTCGTGCCCATGGCGTCGTGGGGCTGGCGCGCCGTATTCGTCTGGGGCAGCCTGGGATTGTTCGCGCTGCTGTTCATCGCGCGCATGAAGGAATCCCCGCGCTGGCTGCTGCGCCGCAACCGTGAAGCGCAGGCGCTCGCCATCGTGGAGGAACTCGAAGCCCTTGCGGCCGCGCGCCCGGTGCCCGCGATCCCGGCGGCCGCGCATGTCCATCACGAGCCGATCGACTATGGCCGCAGGGTTCCGCTGGCGCGGCTGTTCGAGCCAGCGGAGCGCAAGCGCACCTTCATCCTGTTGCTGGTGTGGGTGTTCCAGACTCTCGGCTTCTATGGTTTCGTCGCCTGGGTTCCGACCCTGCTGGTCAAGCACGGCTTCTCGGTCGTGCATTCGCTGACCTTTGCCAGCGTGATCGCCGTGTGCAATCCGTTGGGCGCCATTCTCGCGTCGTACCTGGTGGAGCGTTTCGAGCGCCGCTGGTTCATCACCGTCGACGGCATCCTGATCGCGGCGTTCGGGCTGGGCTTCGGACTGTCCTTCCAGCCGGAGGCGATCCTGGTGTTCGGAGGACTGGTGATGCTCAGCATCCAGGCCATGGCGGTCGGCCTGTACACCTACACGCCGGAGATGTTCCCGACCGATGTACGCTCTACCGGCATGGGGCTGACCTACGGCGTGGGCCGACTGGCCAACGTGCTGGGCCCCTTCGTGGTCAGCACGCTGCTCGAAGCCTATGGATACGGCAGCGTGTTCATCTACATCGCCGCGTGCTGGCTGGTGGTGTCCGCGGTGGTCGGCTTGTTCGGCACGTCCACGACCGGCCGATCCCTCGAAGCCCTGCATGCAGCCGATTCGGCCCGACAGGGAGCCCTGCGATGAACGACACGAGCGACTGGATCGGCCGCCGTGAGACACGCGACGACGCGGTGACCGCCGCACCCGTGCGCGGCCTGAACGCCACGCTGGATCGCGAGCCAGCGGAGGTTCGCCCCGGCATGGTGCTGCCGCCGTTGTGGCACTGGCTGTATTTCCTGCCGAGCGAGCGCCAGAGCGACATCGGCACCGACGGCCACGCCAGGCGTGGCGGCTTCCTGCCGCCGATCCCGTTGCCGCGTCGCATGTGGGCAGGAAGCGAATTCGAATTTCGCGCGCCGCTGCGCGTGGGCGACGCGATGAGCCGCACCAGCACCATCGTCGACGTGAGCCACAAGCAGGGGCGCACCGGGCCCCTGGCCTTCGTCAAGGTGCGGCACGAGATTCGCCGCAACGGCGCGGCCGATCCCGCCATCGTCGAGGTCCACGACATCGTCTACCGTCAGGCGCGGCAACCGGGCGACGTGGACCCGCCGCCGGTGGCCGCCCCAGCGGCCGCGTGGAAGCGGCAGATCGTGCCCGACGACGTGCTGCTGTTCCGCTACTCGGCCCTGACCTTCAACGGCCATCGCATCCATTACGACCGCAAGTACGTCACCGAAGTTGAGGGCTACCCCGGCCTGATCGTGCACGGCCCGCTGATCGCCACGCTGCTGCTCGACTTGTTGCGCCGCCAGTTGCCCGATGCCGATGTCGCGGCCTTCAGCTTTCGCGCGCACCGCCCGACCTTCGACCTGCATCCCTTCGCCGTCTGCGGCGCGCCGCAGGGCGACTCCCGCACGGTGCGGTTATGGGGCGAAGACCACGAGGGCTGGTTGACCATGGATGCCGTCGCCACCCTGCGATGAGCCCGCAACGCCAAACACACTGCTCATGCAAGCTCTGCAAGGACTCACGGTCGTCACCCTCGAGCACGCGATCGCCGCGCCACTCGCCACACGCCATCTCGCCGATCTCGGGGCGCGGGTCATCAAGATCGAGCGCCCGGGCGTGGGCGATTTCGCGCGCGGCTATGACGCCCGTGTGCGGGGCCTGGCGTCGCATTTCGTCTGGGCCAACCGCAGCAAGGAGAGCCTGACGCTGGACGTCAAACACCCGGCGGCCCGGCAGATCCTCCAGCGCCTGGTGCTCGAAAAGGCCGACGTCGTCGTGCAGAACCTGGCGCCCGGGGCCAGCGCGCGCCTGGGGCTGGATCACGCGACCCTGGCGCAGCACAAGCCCTCGATCATCGTGTGCGACATCTCCGGATACGGCGCGGACGGCCCCTACCGCGACCGCAAGGCCTACGACCTGCTGATCCAGAGCGAGGCGGGCTTCGTCTCCGTGACGGGCACGCCCGAGGAGCCGTGCAAGGCGGGGCCGTCGATCGCCGACATCTCCGCCGGCATGTATGCCTATGCGAGCATCCTTGCGGCCCTGCTGGAGCGCGCGCGCAGCGGTGTCGGCCGGCGCCTGGACATCTCCATGCTGGAATCGCTCACCGAGTGGATGTCCTACCCGCTGTACTACGCCTTCGATGGCGCAGCTCCGCCGCCGCGTACCGGAGCCGCGCATGCCACCATCTATCCCTACGGTCCCTTCCCTACCGGCGCGGACGGCGCCAGCGTGATGCTGGGACTGCAGAACGAGCGCGAATGGGCGAGTTTCTGCGACAAGGTGCTGTTGCAGCCCGCGCTGGCGTCGGATTCGCGCTTCAGCGGCAACGCCGGGCGCGTGGCCTCGCGCGAGGCCTTGCGCGAGATCATCGTCGAGGCCTTTCGCACACTGAGCGCGCCCCAGGTGGTGCAGCGGCTGCAGGATGCGCAGATCGCGAACGCCCGCGTGAACACCATGAAGGAAGTCTGGGAGCACCCGCAGCTCCGGGCACGGGGACGCTGGCGCGAGATCGGTTCCCCCGTGGGCTCCCTGCCGGCACTGCTGCCTCCGGGGAACTGGGACGACGGCGACCCCCGCATGGATCCGGTGCCTGCGCTGGGCGAGCATACCGACGCCATCCTGCGCGAACTGGGCCTGGACGGCGAGGCCATCGAGGCGCTGCGCGCGGCGAATGCGGTATGAGCCAACAGGCGCGCAGCTATCTGTTCGTGCCGGGCAACCGGCCCGAGCGCTTCGACAAGGCCACAGCCAGCGCCGCCGATAGGGTGGTGATCGACCTGGAGGACGCGGTCGATGCGTCCGCGAAGGGCGAGGCCCGCGACCATGTCGGGCAATGGGTTGCGCGGCGCGACACGCAGGCGCTGGAGCGCGTCGCGCTGCGCATCAACGACGCGGGGTCGCCGTGCTTTGCCGACGACCTGCGCCTGCTCCGCGACACGCGCATTCGGCAGGTCATGCTGCCCAAGACGGAGCATGCCGAGCATGTGGCGCAAGTCCTCCAGGCGGTTCCCGACGCGCTCGTGCTGCCCTTGCTGGAAAGCGCGCGTGGGCTCGAAGCCTGCCGCGGCATCGCCGCCGCGCCCGGCGTGCTCAGGCTGGTCTTCGGCACGCTGGACTTCGCCCTCGACCTCGACCTGGACATCGACGACGACCTGCAGCCCCTGGCGGAGGCGGCCGCGCACATCGTGCTCGCTTCGCGCCTGGCCGGACTGGCGGCGCCCGTCTCCGGCGTGACGCCGCAGCTTCACGACGAGGCCCGCCTGTTGTCGGATTGGTCGTGGTTCCGGCGCAGGGGCTTCGGGGCCAAGTTGTGCATCCATCCGCGCCAGGTCGATCCGGTGCACGCGGCGCTTGCTCCGGATGTCGCGGCGCTGGACTGGGCGCGCCGGGTCGTGGCCGCCGACGCGGCCGGCTCGGGGGCCGCCAGCGTCGATGGACGCATGGTGGACCGTCCCGTCGTGCTTCAGGCTCTGCGCATCTTGCGCCGAGCCGGGCTTTGATCTCCTTCCTCCTTTCGAACTTCGCACCATGGCTTCTTCCATCATCGATTCCACCATCTTCCAGGGCATTTTCAGCAGCGACGAGATGCGCCAGGTGTGGTCCGACGAGAACCGCACCCAGAAGTACCTGGACATCGAGCGCGCGCTCGCCGTCGTGCAGGCGCGCCTGGGGCTGATTCCCCAGCAGGCCGCCGACGAGATCGCGCGCCACTGCAGGGTCGAGCAGATCGACATGGCCCGGCTGCGCGAGCAGACCGAGCGCATCGGCTATCCGGTGCTGGGCGTGGTCTCCCAGCTCAACGCCTTGTGCCGCGACAAGCTCGGCGAGTACTGCCACTGGGGCGCCACCACCCAGGACATCACGGATACCGCGACGGTGCTGCAGATTCGTGAGGCCCTGGCGATCGTCGAGCGCGAACTGGCCGGCATCTCGGCCGCCATGGCCCGGCTGGCCCGCCAGTACCGGGAGACGCCGATGATCGGGCGCAGCAACCTGCAGCAGGCGATTCCGGTGACCTTCGGCTACAAGATGGCCGGCCTGCTCTCGGCCGTCGAGCGCCACCGCGAACGCCTGGCGCAGCTCAGGGAGCGGGTGCTAGTGGGCGAGTTCGCCGGCGCCGCCGGCACCCTGGCCTCGCTCGAGCGCGGAGCCCTGGAGACGCAGGCCGGGCTGTGCGCGGAACTCGGGCTCAAGCAGCCGCTGATCGCCTGGCACACCATTCGCGACAACATCGCCGAGGTCGGCGCCTTCCTCGGTCTGGTGGGCGGAACGCTCGGCAAGCTCAGCATGGACGTCAAGCTGATGATGCAGACCGAGGTGGGAGAGGTCTACGAGCCCTATCACCATGGGCGCGGCTCCTCGTCGACCATGCCGCAAAAGCGCAACCCCATCGCCAGCTGCTACATCCACGCCGCGATCAGCGTGGTGCGCCAGCATGCCGCCTCGCTGATGGACGCCATGGTCGCGGATCACGAACGTTCCACCGGCCCGTGGGAAATCGAATGGATCGTGTTGCCCGAGGCCTTCTGCCTCATGGCGGGGGCCCTGCGCCAAAGCCGGCAGGTGCTGGAGGGCTTGCAGGTCGATCCCGTGGCCATGCGGCGCAACCTCGACCTCACCGACGGCCTGGTGATGAGCGAGGCCGTGATGATGGGCCTGGGCAAGCACATCGGCCGCGAGTACGCGCACGATCTGGTCTATGACCTGTGCCGGCAAGCCATCGCCGACGGCAAGCCGCTGCTCGAACTGCTGTGCGCGCATCCCGAGATTTCCGCGCATGTCGATCGCGCCGGGGTCGAGCGCATGCTCGACCCCGCGAACTACCTGGGCCAGTCCGCGGTGATGGTGGACCGGGTGCTCGCGACGCTTCGCTGAGCGGCGGCCCGGGGCGCGCTCAACGCGCCGCGCGCGGGGCGGGCGAAGGTGTCGCCGCGGCCGACTTGCGCGCCTTCGGCGCCGGACGCCTGGCGGCGACGAAATCGTAGAGTTGCTGGGCTTCGGGCGACAACTGGCGCCCCTTGCGCTTGATCAGGCCGATCCGCCGGCTGACCTGGGGCTCCCCCAGGGGAATGCTCATGAGCAGCGGATGCTCGTACTGCGGCATGGCCAGCGACGGCACCGCGGCCACGCCGAGCCCGGCTTCGACGAGGCCGAGCAGGGTGGTGACATGCTGCGCCTCGTAGATCGGGCGCAGGCGCGTCGAGGTGCCCACCAACGCCTGGTCGAGCAGCAGGCGATTGCCAGAGGACTTCGCGGTGAGGATGAAGTCGTGGCCCTCCAGGTCGCGCCACGTCGCCTTGCGCAGCGCAGCCAGCGGATGATCGCGGCGGCAGGCGATGACGAAACGCTCCGTCAGCAGGGGCCGGTAGTCGATCTCGGGCTCGGAGCCGCCGAGAAAATTGATCCCGAAATCGGCTTCGCCACAGGACACGGCCGTCAGTACCTCGTTGGCGCTGGCGTCGAACACGCGCACCCGCAGCTTGGGGTATTGGGTCCTGTAGCGCTGGATGACGTTGGACAGGAAGTAATAGACCGTCGAGGGCACGCAGGCGATGCACACCTCGCCCATGCGCGCCATGCCCACTCCACGCACGGTCAGCAAGGTTTCGTCGAGCCCGTCGAGCAGGCTACTGATGCTGCGCGCGAACTCGCGGCCGACGGCAGTCAGCTTGACCTCGCGCGTGGTCCGCTCGAGCAAACGGATGCCCAGGGCCTGTTCGAGCTTGTCGATGCGCCGGCTGAAGGCGGGCTGAGAGATGTGGACCGCGTCCGCGGCCTTGCGGAAATTGCCCAGTTCGGCAACCGCGCGAAACGCGATCAGATCGTGCAGTTCGAAGTTGATGGCCATGGAGCATCTCGGCAAGATTCGGCATGCCGCAGCGGTCACGAACCGGGCGGTGTCGGTCTGACCCGGGCCGTGATCATGGTAGAGCACCGCGGGAGCCATGCCACGCGAGCGGCCGGCCGCCACGCAGACGCATCCACGCCACAGGGGAGGTGGCGCGTTCAAGCTCCCCCGACTGCCGATCGCGGCGGCAGGTCCGGTGACTGTGCGCGAACCGCGGAAGGCGCTTGATGGGCCCGCATGGCAAGCGCGCGCGGGATCAGACTGGCAAAATGCCTATGCCGGTCCATCTGCTTCGACACCAAGTTTCCTGCCTCGGATCAGTTGGCCGGGCGGATTTCGACACGTTGTTCTGCCGCACCTCGCCTCCATGCTGCGCTACCAGATCCTCCCCGTCACCCCCTTCGCCCAGAACTGCTGCCTGCTTTGGGACGACACCACCGGCGAGGCAGTTTTCACGGACCCCGGGGGCGAGATCGCGCGCCTGGTGCATGAAGCCGAGCGCCGAGGGCTGCGCGTGGTGGCGATCTGGCTGACCCACGCGCATATCGACCATGCCGGCGCCGCCGGCGAGCTGGCGCGGACCCTGGACGTGCCCATCGTCGGGCCGCATCGCGACGACCAGTTCTGGATCGACATGCTGCCGCAGCAGTCGACGATGTTCGGCTTCCCGCCGGCGCAGGGCTTCACGCCGGCGCGCTGGCTGGTCGACGGCGACCAACTCTCCCTGGGCACGCTGCGTTTCGACGTGCGCCATTGCCCGGGCCACACCCCCGGTCACGTGGTGTTCCACCAACCCGAGGCCAAGCGCTGCTGGGTGGGCGACGTGCTGTTCGCAGGGTCCATCGGCCGGACCGATTTTCCGCGCGGCAATCATCAGCAACTGCTCGACAGCATCACCCAGCGGCTCTGGCCCATGGGCGACGATACCGTCTTCATTCCGGGACATGGCCCGGAGTCCACCTTGGGTGAAGAGCGCCGCAGCAATCCTTACGTCGGCGGCACGTGACACTCGAGGACGCGCCTGAGCGGCTCATTGCGCTTTCAGTGCGGATAGCGGCGCCCGCTGAGCATGGCGAGCGGCAACACGCGGCGGCTGCGCAAACTCGCCAGCGTGACGCCGCTGAGATGCAGGACGATCATGACCCACATGGCGTCCACCAGCAAGGCATGGGTCGACTGCAGTGCATCATTTCCCCAGAATGTGTCCGTGGTGAGCCAGTGCCCACTGCATGCCAGGGCGCCAAGCAGCAGCATTTGTCCGGCGATGGCCCAGCCGGCCAGGGGGTTGTAGCCGATTCTCAATGCAGCACGGCCGTGGCACAGGTCGCTCGCATAGCGCCACAGCCGTCGCGGTCCCACGATGAACGTGGCGAAACGCAGGGCCTGCTGACCGCTCAGTCCGTAGAACAGGCGCCACAGCAACAGGCCAGCGAGGATGTAGCCCAGACACTCGTGCGCCTCGCGCCATGCCGATTCAAGTGCCCAGGCGCCGACGAAGGATGCGGCCAGAGCCCCGTGGTACAGGCGCAGGGCCAGCGGGATGCGATCGTCGGGCGCGGCCGTGGCGGACGATGCGGTCAATGGCGCTCCTGCTTGACGATCTTGCCGTCGCTCGGGTCGAAATAGATTTCAACCTTGGCGCCGGTCTTGTCCTTGCCGTAGATCTCGTAGCAGTGCCCGGATGTGGTCTTGAACTTGGCAATCACATAGCCCCGTGCTTCTAGGTCGTTGCGGAACTTGGTTGCGTCCAGCCATTGGGCGGGAGGCTTCCGGGTGCATTGCGGCCCGGCCAGGGCGGGTGTAGGGCTCAGACCGAGCAGGAGGGCGGCGCAGACCGCACCGGTGGTCGACAAGGCATCACGTGGCATGGGTTGTGAACGTCGGTGACAAGATGATTCAAATCATAACGATTCCTATTCTCTAAAATTCCAAAGCCATCATGAGCGCGTGGGCTCTGGCCCGCAGGATCCCCGCGCGCCCTGCCGTCCCTCGCGTCCGCCCCCAGGCCAACCTCAGCGGTGGATGGAGCCCTGAACAGGAGGTCTGGTGCTTCAGCCTTGGACCTGCAGGTCTGACATCACCATTTTCACGCCGGGTATGGCCTGGGCAATCTGCACGGCGCGTGACACGTCCTTGGCATGGGCGACGTTCCCGGTCAAATGGACCACGCCTTTGCGCGTCGTCACATGGATTTGCAGGCTCTTGAGCGACTGGTCTTCGAGCAGTTTGGTCTTCACCTTGGTGGTGATGAGCGCATCGTCCAGGGATTTGGCGGCACTTTCCCCGGGGCTGCGCGACGACGTGGCGCCGCTTGTCTGGCCCTGCATGCCGGGTTGCGGCTGCAACGCCGAGGGCGTTGGCATCGGAGCGGGCGTCTGTTGCAGGACGGCAGCCTGCGCTCTCACGCCACTCAGCGCGAGCGCGATCAGCGTGGCACCGGTGACAGGAATGATGTTGCCAAGGCGAGAGTTGGTCGTCATAACGGATTCCTTCGTGGGCAGTGTCAGCAGCCAAAGCGCTGCTCGGCCTGCATGCTGCAAGCCCCGTGCCACGCACGAAAAAACTTGGCAAATCAAAAGCTTGTGAACGTATTGCAGCGCTCGGCAAGGATCGCCGGGGTCGCGGGACGCGCCACGGCGTCGCCATGACCCGACAGCGCCTCGACTGCCATGGCTAAGTGGTTGATTTGTCCGTGTTTGCAGTGTCACTGCGGGGCGACACGCACACCGTGGTGGCCGGGCCTACGACACGCCGTAACGCGTGCGGTAATCGCTCACCTGTGGCAACCACTGGGTGAGTTGCGCGTCTTGCGCTGCGCCCAGCATGGCGAGCAGGGCGTCGAGGTTGGCAATGGCCACCACCGGCAAGCCATGGGTCGTCTGCACATGCTGCACGGCCGACTGCTCCAGGGTCTGGCCGCCGATCGCAGCTTTTTCCTGCCGGTCCAGGGCAATGAGCACGGCCGCAGGGGTGGCGCCAGCCGCCCGCAAGAGGCGAACCGATTCGCCGATGGCGGTGCCCGCGGAAATCACGTCGTCCACAATCACCACGCGCCCGGTCACCGGCGCACCCACGAGGCTGCCCCCTTCGCCGTGGTCCTTGGCCTCTTTGCGGTTGTAAGCGAAGGGCACGTTGCGTCCGCGCCGCGCCAGTTCGATGGCCACGGCGGCGGCCAGGGCGATACCCTTGTACGCGGGGCCGTAGAGCATGTCGAATTCCACGCCGCTGGCCAACAGTGCGTCGGCGTAGAACCCGGCCAGACGGCCGAGCTTGAGACCGTCGTTGAACAGCCCGGCATTGAAAAAATAGGGCGTGTCGCGCCCAGCTTTGGTGACGAACGCACCGAAGCGGATGACGCCGCTGTCAACGGCAAAGCGCACGAAGTCCTGGGCAATCGTGTTGGGCGGGGCGCGGACGGGCTCGGGTGCTGGCGACATGGCTGGATGCGGTAAGAGGCGCGGACGGTCACGTCCATGCGGCACCATGCGGCGGCTGTACACGCGTGACCGAGGGCTATGCTACGGCCTGCCCCTTCCACCACGCATGTCAGCCCCCGCCCCTGCCGCCACTCGACAAACGCCGCCGTGGCATTTGCTGCGTCAGGTGTTCGGCAATCGCCGCATGGCCGCATTGCTGCTGCTGGGCTTCTCGTCCGGTTTGCCGTTGGCTCTGACGGCCGGCACCTTGCAGGCCTGGTTGACGGTGGAGGGTGTGAGCCTGAAAGCCATCGGCTTCGCCACGCTCATCGGTCAGGCTTATGTGTTCAAGTTTCTCTGGGCGCCGGGCATGGACCGCATCCACCCACCGCTGCTGGCGCGCTGGCTGGGGCGGCGGCGCGGCTGGCTGCTGCTGATGCAACTGGCACTGGCGGCAAGTCTCGGCGCGATGGCGCTGGTCGGCATACCGGCGCCGGGGGCCGCCATGGCCTGGCCCGGACTCGAGCATGCGGCGTCTGCGCTCGGCGTGGCCGCCCGCGAGATGCGCCTGGTTCCCGTCGGCCTGCTGGCGGTGGCCGTGGCCTTCTTTTCGGCGTCGCAAGACATCGTCATCGACGCCTACCGCACCGATCTGCTGCCGCCGCAGGAGCGCGGCGCCGGCGCAGCCGTGGCTGTCCTGGGTTACCGCATGGCGATGCTGGTGTCGGGCGGGCTGGGCCTGTGGCTGGCGGCCGAATATCTGGGTTGGCGCGGCATGTACGCGCTGATGGCGATGCTCATGGCCGCGCTCATGCTGGTCACGCTGTTCGCGCCACCCACGCCCGGCCACATCGCCCCGCCGCGCAGTCTGGCCGCCGCGGTGGTGGAGCCGGCGCGTGAATTTTTTTCGCGCCAGGGCGCGGTGGCGCTGCTGGTTGCCATCGTGCTGTACAAGCTGGGGGATGCCTTCGCCGGGGCGCTGTCCACCACCTTCCTGATTCGCGGGGCCGGTTACACCCCGGCTGAAGTCGGGCTGGTGTACAAGACCATGGGTCTGGCCACCACCATTGCCGGTGCCCTGCTCGGCGGTGCGCTGTTGGCGCGACTGGGTTTGTGGCGTGCGCTGGTGTGGTTCGGCATCGCCCAAGGCTTGTCGAATCTGGCGTACTGGGGGCTGGCGGTGCTGCCGTCCAACCTGCTGTTGATGGGGGCTGCTGTGGGCATCGAGAATTTCACCGGGGGCATGGGCACGGCGGCTTTCGTCGCCTTCCTGTCGGCGCTGTGCGACACCCGCTTCTCGGCCACCCAGTTCGCGCTGCTGTCGGCGCTGTCGGCGGTCGGCCGGGTGTATGTCGGTCCGGCCACCGGCTATCTGGTGCAAGCCTGGGGGTGGCCGCATTTTTACCTGTTCACCGTGGTGGCCTCGGCCCCCGGCGTGCTGATGCTGCTGTGGTTGCGCCGCGTGGTGGAGACTCAGGATCGTCTTCATGCGCCACGCTCGCAGTAGGGCCAGGCCCGGTCCGCGCGGCACCGTTCAGCCGCCACCCCAAACGGCACCCGCTGCCTATACTGCCCCCCGATGAAACCCATCTTCCATCCCGAACAATCCTTGCAACTGGGACGCAACACCCTGGAGATCGAAGCCGCTGCCGTGTTGGCACTCGCCGCGCGCATCGGCCAAGCGCCGCTGGCCGATGCATTCACCGCGGCCATGCGCTGCATCCTGGCTTGCAGTGGCCGCGTCGTGGTCTCGGGCATGGGCAAGAGCGGGCATATCGCCCGCAAGCTGGCGGCCACGCTGGCGTCCACCGGGACTCCGGCTTATTTCGTCCACCCGGCCGATGCCAGCCACGGCGACCTGGGGATGGTGACCGATGCCGACGTGTTCATCGCCCTGTCCAACTCAGGCGAGAGCGAGGAGCTGGTGCGCATCGTGCCGCTGATCAAGCGCCTGGGCGCCAAGCTCATCACCATCACCGGGCGCGTCGATTCCACCTTGGCACTGCATGCCGACATCCACCTCGATTGCGCCGTGGAGCAGGAAGCCTGCCCGATGAATCTCGCGCCCACGGCCAGCACCACTGCGCAACTGGCACTGGGCGACGCGCTGGCCGTGGCGCTGTTGGATGCGCGCGGCTTCGGCCCTGATGATTTCGCCCGCACCCATCCCGGCGGCAGCTTGGGCCGCAAGCTGCTCACCCATGTGGCCGACGTGATGCGCGCCGGCGACGCCGTGCCGCGCGTCGGGCAGGCCGCGCCGTTTTCCGCCGCGCTGCTGGAGATGACGCGCAAGGGCCTGGGCATGACCGCCGTGGTGGACGATGCCGGCGCGCTGCTCGGCGTCATCACCGATGGCGACTTGCGCCGCCTGCTGGAACGCGGCGTGGACCTTCGCCTGCTCTCGGCCGGCCAAGCCATGCACCCGAATCCGCGCACCATCGGCGCGGGCGCGCTGGCCGTCGAGGCGGTGCAGATGATGGAGCAGCACCGCGTCAACCAGATGCTGGTGGTGGACCTGCACAACCAGCCCATCGGCGCACTGAACATGCACGATCTGTTCGCAGCCAAGGTGGTCTGAGTGCCGAGCCAGCCATGACGCCCATCCCCGTGACCTGCGATACCCGCCCGCGTTTGAACTTCGACGCTGAAATCCTGCTGCGGGCGCAAGCCGTGCGCGTGCTGCTGCTCGACGTCGACGGCGTGCTCACCCCCGGCGATCTGCTGGTGGGCGAGGGCGGCGAAGTCATCAAGCGCTTCTCCACGCTCGACGGCCATGGCCTCAGGCTGCTGGCCGCAAGCGGCGTGCGGCCGGTGGTGGTGTCGGGCCGCGACAGCCCACCGCTGCGCGAGCGTCTGCGCGAGCTGGGTCTGGAGGCCCATGCCGTGCTCGGCAAGTCGCGCAAGCTTCCCGGGGCCGAGGACCTTCTGCGCGAGTTGGGTCTGCGCTGGGAGCAGGCCGCCGTGATGGGGGACGACTGGCCCGACCTGCCATTGCTGGCGCGCGCACAATTCGCGGCCTGCCCGCCCGTGGCCCATCCCGAAGTGCTGGCGCGGGTGCATTACCGCACGACGGCTGCGGCCGGTTTCGGCGCCGTGCGCGAAGTCTGCGATCTCCTGCTGGTGGCGCAAGGTGCGTATCGCCGCCTGCTCGAGCAGGCCATCGCCGGCGAGGAGGAGAGCCAGATCCAGCCAACGCCCTTGTCGACCTCGCCACTCCGGGGGAGTTGACACATGTCACGCTGGATGCGCCTGTGGCGCCGCATGTCCACCTTCTTGCCGCCGCTGTTGATGGTGCTGCTGGCAGCGTTCAGCTGGTGGGTGGCGCGTGAAGCCATGCATGCCGGACGCGGCCCGGGCGGCGTGCCAGAGCCACCACAAAAGCCCGATTATTTCCTGCACGACTTTCACACCAGTTCGTTCAACGCCCAGGGGCAGCTCACCGCCCAGCTCAGCGGCACGGCGATGCAGCACATCCCCGGCAATGACACCGTGCACATCACCCGCCCGGTGTTGCGCGCCCTGAGCCCGCAGGGTGTGATGACCACCGCGCATGCGCAGAACGGCATCAGCAACGCCGACGCCAGCAACGTGCAATTGCTCGGCGACGCGGTGGTGCATCGCACCGTGCCTGGAGCGCCACCACTCATCGTGCGCAGCGACTTTCTCAACATTTTTCCCAATGCCCAGCGACTCTCGTCGAGCCGTCCAACCACGGTGCAGCGGGGCGGCACGGTGTTCTCCGGCGGCAGCCTGGAGATGAACGGGCT
>DAIAZB010000687.1 GCA_027443745.1 Thiomonas sp.
CGCAGATCGACGTCGTTCAGTTCCACCATCTTCCGTTCAACCATGAGGTTCTTCGCCACGCATCGCTGCACGACTCGATGCCCGAGGCCAAGCGTAACAGCCGACGATGCCGCCTTCTCCGGCCCTGCTACTGCGTCGCCACGATGGTCCGGATGGAGACACGAAGTGCCCGTATGCGCGCAGATGGTCGGCGGGAGTCAGCCCTGGGCGCGTGAAGAGCCTAGGCCGTCAGCGCGGCCCTCCGCCAGATCAGGTGACTAACCGGATATCGGCCAAAGCGGGCGTTGATCACAAGCTTTTGCGGCGGCCGCAATGCGCCAGGCAGCGGTCACCTACATCACGGGCGCGATGAGCGGCTGCATCCGGCGCCGGGGAACTGGAGCTATCGACCCGGGCCGGCCAGTCGATGTGCCTGTTGACCTGCGCCAAAGCTGTCGCTCAACGGCTGACTTAGGCGACTGGCCGAAGACGACCGCAACGGTGTCGACCTGGAAGTCAACGATGCGGCCCCGTCGTTGCAGGCATGGATGGGGGTCGATCAATCGCGCGCGGCAGTGCCTTGCTCTTGTCGGATCAGCCCTCCGACTCGCCGTCGCTGTTGCCGCTCTCGATGGGCAGCGCGAACGTCTCGACGCGCCGCATCTTGCGGTTGTTGATCAGCAGGCACGTCACATCGGGGCGGGAGTAGTGGCCCGCCGGATCCGCGGCGTTCTTGGCCATGACGATGCGGCCAGATCGATGTCCGCATAGAGGATGCCCTCGACATCCTCTGGCAGCTTGGTGGCGAGCGGGCTGCCATCGGGCCCGTAGATGACCGCATGGCCGCCGCCCACGTGGTTAAGGCCATGCTTCTCCGGGGTGTCGCACAGGTCGTCGATCATTTCCTGGGAGACCACGGCGCAAGGGGCCAGGACGAAGCAGGAGCCTTCGACGGCGCAAACCTTGCTGGCGGCGTTGTTCACTTCCCAGCCGAGGGCGTGCGCGAACGCCTCGTAGTTGGAGAAGCCGTGCAGCGATCGTCTCGCCGTCGGGGCCGATGATCCACTGTCCCATGTAGAGGCTACCGCCGCTTCGCTCGGAGAGGCCGATCACGGCGGTGATGGTCGCCCTTTTTGACCGCGGCGCTGAGCTTGCGCGCCTCGGCGCTGTCGTAGTCCAGCGGGTTGTCGAAGTAGCGCTGAACGAAACCGCGGCTGGCCTGCCATGCGTGCGCGCCCATCCAGATGTGCCACGGATAGCCGCGCAACCAGGTCTCGGGAAACGCCATGAGCCTGGCGCCATTGGCAGCCGCCTCGTCAATCAACGCGATCGTCTTGGCGATGCCGGCATCCAGGTCGAGCCAGGCCGGTGCCGTCTGGACGACGGCGACCTTGTACCTCGGGTGAACGAGAGCCATGAGCGTTCCTTCAGAGGGACGATCAACGGTGGGGCGCGCCGCGCACGCGGGTGGAAACGATGATGCAGTTCAGTCGACGATCTCGGCCAGCTCGCGCCTATCGCAGTCGCACGAGACGGGACGCAGGCCGTAAGCTCGCCCGGGCTCCAATCCCCGAAGCGCGAGCGCGTGGCGGCGAACCTCCTTGGCAGGAAGCGGCCCGCCGTGGCCCATGTGGAACCGCTGCATGCCTGCGTCGACCATGCCCAGCAGCTCACCGCTGACCATCTGCGGGTCGTCTTCAAATGGTGGGCGAAGGGCGCGATCCTTCCGCATCAAGCCGCCGATCAGCACGCCCGAGGCCACCAGGTCGCCGACCAGCGCATCGCCGCTGGTGAGCTCGACCGAGACCGAGCCTGCCGTGTGACCCGGTGTGTGCCTGGCTACGCCATCGACACCGTAGCGATTCAGGTCGACGTTGGCGTCGTCCTGCAGAAGGATGTCGGGGGTGAAGGCTTGGTAGGGCTCGCCCGGAAGTCCCGAGCGCAGGAACAAGGGGCCCCACCAATGCGCGACGCAGTAGGTCATCTCCTTGCGCCGTTCGTAGTAGTCGAGGTCGTCGACGTGCGCGAGGATGGGCGCGCCCGTCAGTTCGCGAAGCCGTGCGGCCGACCCGGCGTGATCGGTGTGTGCGTGCGTGATCACGATTAGGGAAATGTCGCGCAAACCGAGGCCGTGCTGGCTCAGCACGCGCTCGATCTTGGCCTCCGACCCCGGAATGCCTGTATCCACCAGGATGCAGCCCTTCGGGCCGATGATCAGGTGGCAGTGGGACATGCCGAATGGCAGGATGGGGATGGTGACGATGCGGGGTTCGGTCATGCAGTTCTCCTTTGGGCTAATTGGTTCCGACCAGCCAGCCTCTTGACGAGAACCGCTGTTCGGCATGGAAATTGTCATCTTCGCGACGCATTCCATGCCATGGCTACAATGACTATAAAAAGGTGGAAAGCGCCATTTTGATCCGTTTCGCTGCCAAGGCACCATGAAGACAATCCGCATCGGCCTACTTGCCTACAACGGCTGCATGCCCACCCAACTCTTCGGGATCGCCGATGTCCTGCGCATCGCAGGCGACATCGATGCCCGGATACGGCGCAACCGTGAGGCGCAGGTTCAGGTGGACATCGACTTCATCAGATTGCCTGCAGGCAAGGTCGTGGTCTCAGGGGGACTCGCGTTGCAGGTCAAGCGGCCACAAGGTCGCTACGACTTGGTGATCGTTCCTGGCATGGAGACGCGGCAGCAACAGGACTGGACGGCCAAGCTCGCGCCGCTCTCGGGCGAGGTGGCCTTCATCCGCAACCGCTTTGCCCGTGGCACGGCCATCGCCGCCGTCTGCGTCGGTGCGTTCCTGCTTGGCGAGGCGGGCCTGCTGGACGGCCGGACGGTGACCACGGCCTGGCTCTTCGCCGACGACCTGGCAGCTCGCTATCCGGAGACGACCTTGAACCGGGATTCGATCGTGCTGGAGGATGGCGCCGTCATCACGACGGCGGCAGTGAGCTCGGCCTTCGACTTGGCTATCCACTTGGTCAAGCGCTACTTCGGTGCGGAGGTGGCCACCGCGACGGCGTCCGTCACGCTGCTGCCTGCGCAGCGTCTCAGCCAGTCTCCTTACGTGGATGCCAACCTGCTGGAGCGCGAGCTTCCGACGTTCTCCCAGAACCTGACGCAGTGGTTCAAGGCTAGGCTGACCGAAACCTTCGATCTCGAGAAGGTGGCGCAGGCGTTCCACGTGAGTGGGCGGACGTTGATCCGCCGGGTCAAGGACGAGACGGGGAAGTCACCATTGACGCTCCTCCAGGAGGCCCGCGTCGAGCAGTCGAAGATCCTGTTGAAGGGCTCCAATTGGCCATTGGTTCGCATCGTCGAGGCGGTCGGCTATTCGGACGTTGTGAGCTTCACTCGCCTGTTTTCCAGGCTCGTGGGCGAAACCCCTGCGAAATATCGTCGGCGTTGAACCATAACGACGAATGACTCTTCTGGTCGATTGCGTGCGCCCACCGGTGCGGAGAGCTGCCAATCGACCGCTCGACACGGCCAACGTCAGCAGGGCGGCCCATTGCTGGCGTTTCCCCGGGGCATGCCAAAGCCTGCAATGGCCGACGAC
>DAIAZB010000688.1 GCA_027443745.1 Thiomonas sp.
CCGGCCGACAGATGCAAGTCCGATGCGTTGTTCTTCACACTGAACGCCAGCAATTGCGTGATGTCCACTGCAATCCCCCTCGATTGGCAAGGTTCTTATAGTACGGGGCAGCCCGGCGGCGGATGGCTGAAACAGGCCCTGGCGTCCGGGCGTTGTTGTTTCCACGGAACGCGAGTTTTGCCGGCCCCTGCCAATCGACGACTGCACCATGCCCCCATCCAGCCCAGTCGAGCGCCTCTGCCAAGTCCGGGCGCGCATCGCCGCTGCGGCCGTTCAGGCCGGGCGCGACCCCGCCGCGGTGAGCCTGCTGGCCGTGTCCAAGACCTTTCCCGCCGCGGCCGTCGCCGCGCTGGCTGGCTTCGGCCAGAACGCCTTCGGTGAAAACTATGTGCAGGAAGCCTTGGCGAAGATCACCGCCTTGCGCGCAGACTGGCCAGCGCTGCAATGGCATTTCATCGGTCCGCTGCAGAGCAACAAGACGGGCGGCGTCGCCGCGCATTTCGACTGGGTGCACGGCATCGACCGGTTCAAGCTGGCCCAGCGCCTGAGCGAGCAGCGCCCGGCCGAACTGCCGCCTTTGCAGGTCTGCATCCAGGTGAATGTGGATGCCGAGGCCAGCAAGAGCGGCCTGCGCCCGGAGGAGGCCGGGGCGCTGGCGGCGGCCGTGGCCGCTCTGCCCCGGCTGCGCCTGCGCGGCCTGATGGGCATTCCCGCGCCGCGCCAGGGCTTGGACGCCCAGCGCGCGCCTTTCGCACGGTTGCGTGCGCTGCGCGACGCCATCGCCGCCGAACACGGTCTGACACTCGACACCCTGTCGATGGGCATGAGCGCCGACCTCGAGGCCGCCGTGCTGGAAGGCGCCACCATCGTGCGCGTGGGCTCGGCGATCTTCGGGCAACGCCATCCTCACCGGGCGTGAACAGCCCCTAGATGCCGCACCGGGCCACGCGCGACGTCGATCGCCCGGCCCAGACCATCAAACCACGTTCGAGATGGCCACCTACCGTCTCGCAAATGCAACATATTGAAATCATATGAAACAAAACGTCAATAAGCTATTGATGCCACCCCCCATTCCAATTTCATAATGCGTTTGCCGTAAGAAACCCATGACAACGAAGAGGCAAACATGCAGGGGATGCATCAAGATGCTGTTGCCGATTCGGAAGAACATGTCGATGCACAGGCCGCGCTGTGGCTCCTGGCAAGCCTGTCCGGGTTTTATCGCCAGCCCTTCGATGCGGAGTTGGTGATCAAGCGTTTCCCGCCGCCGTTCGATCTGCCCTCGCTGATCGAGGCGCTGGAGACGCTTGGCCTCAGGGCGGGGTTGGTCGCCTGGCCGCAAGATGACTGGCAATCGTTGCCATTGCCGGCGGTGGTCTTTGTTGCCACGGCGCGCGATGCTGCCGACTGCGGCGATGCCCGCACCCAGCCGCCAGCCGCGCCAGACCCGGCGAAGACGTCCTTGGCTCTGACCCCGGCACTGATTGTCCAGCTCGGTGAAGACACCTTGGCTTGGGTCAAACCCGGTCAGTCCGCGCCGGAAAGCATGGCACTCGACGTGGCTCGCACGCAAGCCGCGCCGGTACTGCTGCTGGTGGCGCAAGCCGATCCGCCGGTGTCGGAATCCGTCAGCCGCACCGAGAACTCCGAAACAGCCACGAAACCCTTCGGCTTCTCCTGGTTCGTGCCTGAACTGCTGCGCCACCAGCGCATCTGGCGCGATGTGCTGGTGGCAAGCCTCGCCATCCAGCTCGTAGGGCTAGCCACGCCGCTCTT
>DAIAZB010000689.1 GCA_027443745.1 Thiomonas sp.
AAGGTGGGCGAGGACCAGGAGAAAAGCCTGGTCAAGATGTACAACCAGCTGATGCAGAACCTCGACCGCATTCCCCCCGGGGCGATGCAGCCGGTGATCAAGCCGATCAATGTGGATGACGTGCCGATTCTGACCCTCACGCTGTCGTCCGCCAGCATGGGCGGCGTGCAGTTGCGCGACGTCGGTGAAAAGGTCCTGGCGCATTTGCGCAATGTGCCGGGCGTGTCGTTCACCGAAGTGGTGGGCGGCGCGCCGCGGGCCGTGAATGTGTGGATTTCGCCATCCAGGCTGGCCGCTGCCGGCATTCCGCTGGAGCAGCTCGACAAGATTCTGCAAGGCAGCAACGCCGCCGCGCCCATCGGCCATCTGGTCGACGACAACCAGGTCACGCCGGTGCGCGTGGACAGCTTTCTCGGCAACGCACAGCAGGTGGGTGACATCATGATCGGCGCGCCCGGCGGCAAGCCGGTCTACCTCAAGGACGTGGCGCGTGTGGTGGACGGCCCCGAGCAAGTGGACGATCTGTCGCACTTCGCCTGGGGCCTGGCCGCCAAGGGCAAGCCGCACGGGCAGGAGATGAGCGCCGTCACCCTGGCCATTGCCAAGAAGTCCGGCACCAATGCCGTGGTGGTGGTGCACGACGTGCTGGCCAAGCTCGACACCATCAAGTCTTACGCGCTGCCGCAGGGTGTGCATGTCACGGTCACGCGTGACGATGGCCACAAGGCCAACGAGGCGGTGAACACCCTGGTCGAACACTTGGTCATCGCCATCGTCAGCGTGTCGCTGCTGCTGTGGTTTTTCCTCGGCTGGCGCGAGGCCGGCATTGTCACCCTCACGGTGCCGCTGACGCTGTTCGCCGTGCTCGCGATCGATCTCATCATCGGCCAGAGCATCAACCGCATCACCTTGTTCGCGCTCATCTTGTCGCTGGGCCTGCTGGTGGATGGCGCGATCGTGGTGATCGAAAACATCCACCGCCATCTGCACAGCGGGTCCAAGGGCGACTTCATCTCCACCGTGATCGAGGCCACCAACGAGATCGGAAACCCGACCAATATGGCGACGCTGGCGGTGATCCTGGCCTTCATTCCGATGGCCTTCGTCAGCGGCATGATGGGTCCGTTCATGCGCCCCATCCCGATCAACGTGCCGGTGGCGATGATCGCCTCGCTGCTGCTTGCGTACATCGTCGTGCCCTGGGCAGCGCGCGTGTGGTTGAGCAAGAAGGCCGCGCGCGAAGCCCTGGCGCGCAGCGAGGCGCTGGACGAGCAGGGCGCGCGCCAGGACGACAAACTGCACACGGCCTACCTCAAGCTCATCGAGCCCATGCTCAAGAGCCGTACTAGGCGCAACCTGATGCTGCTCGCGGTGCTGCTGTTGTTGATTGCGGCGATGTTGATGCCGGCCTGGCAGTTCATCCGCCCGTCCGGCATGAACGGTCCGCTGTCGCCGCTTGGCGTGGAGCTGAAAATGCTGCCGAACGACAACACCAACACCTTCCTGGTGCAGGTGGATACGCCGGCCGGCTCATCGCTGGAACGCACCGACGAAGTGGCGCGCGCCGTGGGCGACGTGCTGGCGACCAACCACGATGTGGTCGATTTCCAGACATTCGTCGGCGAAGCCGCGCCCATCGACTTCGCCTCGCTGGTGCGCGGCGACATGCTCAAGCGTGGCGACAACTTCGCGCAGATCCGCGTCAATCTGGTCGGCAAGAGCAAGCGCTCGATCGCGTCGCACGCCATCGTGCAGAAGTTCGACCAGCAGCTCGCCGCAGTGCGAGCGCGCTTTCCGTCCAGCTTCATCAAGCTGTTCGAAACTCCACCCGGCCCGCCCGTGCGTGCGCAGGTCATGGCCGAGTTGTACGGCCCGAACTACGACACCCTGCGCAGTTCCGCCAAGGATGTGCTGGCCGACTTCGACAAGACCTATGGCCTGATGAACCAGGACGATTCGGTCACGGCAACCACGCGCGAATACCGTATCGTGATCGATCGCCAGAAAGCGGCGATGTCAGGCATCGTGCCTGGGCAAATCATCCAGCTGCTGCACAACTATGTCTCTGGGCTGAAGGTCGGCACCATCCACGACAACGCGTCGCTGGAACCGATCCACATCATCGTGCGCGTGCCGCGCGCCGACCGCCAGAGCCCGCAGCAATTGCTCGACGTGCCGATCCAGAATGCGCAGGGCAAGATCATTCCGCTAGCCAGCATCGCCACGGTGGAGAAAACCAGCCTGGCCAAGCCGATCGATACCCGCGACCAGCATCCTGTTGTCTATGTGAGCGGCGAGATGATCCATTCCAGCCCGGTCTATGCCACGCTCAGCCTGAACTCCAGGCTCGACGGCAAAAAACTGGCCAACGGCACCACCTTCACCACCGGCAACCTCGGTTTCACCGATACCCCGGCATCCGACCTCAAGGGCTACCAGCTGCTGTGGGGCGGCGAAATGCGCCTGACCCTCGACGTGTTCCGCGACCTGGGCTCGGCCTTCATGGTGGCGCTGGTCTTCATCTACCTGCTGCTGGTGGCGTACTACAAGTCCTTCCTGCTGCCGGTCATCGTCATGGGCGCGATTCCACTCACCCTCATCGGCGTGTTTCCCGGCCACTGGATCACGCACCAGGCATTTACCGCGACGTCGATGATCGGTGTCATCGCCCTGGCGGGCGTGGTGGTGCGCAACTCACTGCTGCTGATCGACTTCATCCTCGACTACCGCGCCCGCGGCTACAGCCTGCAGGAGTCGGTGGCGCAGGCCGGCGCCGTGCGTCTGCGTCCCATTCTGCTCACCGCGCTGGCCATCATCTTCGGCTCGGCCGTGATGGTGTCGGACCCTGTGTTCGGCGGGCTGGCTGTGTCGCTGATCTTCGGCACCCTGCTGTCCACCATCCTCACGCTCATTGTGATTCCTCTGCTCTACTACATCTGGCAGATTCGTGTTCCATCATCCCCGCCGCTGCAAGCATGATGGGTTGTTTTACAACTTGTCATGCCCGCCGCTGCCCACCCGCTTGATACCCGGGAGGGTTTGCATTATTTTCGACCCCTTGAATCCCATTCCACCGCTGGAGCCTGACCATGACCGTTGAACGCTACATCCGCATTTTTGCCGGGACTTTCATTCTGCTGTCCCTCGCACTGGGTGTGCAAGAAAGCCCGATTTTTGTGTCCGAATGGTTCCTGCTGCTGACCGCCTTCGTGGGCGCCAACCTGCTGCAGTTCGGGTTCACCAATTTCTGTCCGCTGGGCATCATCCTGAAAAAAGCGGGTGTGCCTGAATCCAAGCTCAGCTGCGGGAGCTGAACCGCCTCGGTTCGTCTCGCTTGGTCAAGCAAGCGACGCAGGGCTGACCGCCTCAGTATCATGAAGGCCGACCGATGCGCGATTTCACGCCTCCCCACACCCAGCATCCTGGAGAGTCCTACATGACTGTTCTCACCGATCAATCTTCGCGGACCGACATCCTCAATCGCCTCAAGCGCGCCGAGGGTCAGTTGCGCGGCGTGCAGCGCATGATCGACGAAGGCGAGCCCTGCCTCAAGGTGGCGCAGCAACTCTCGGCGGTGCGCAAGGCGCTGGACAGCACCTTCGTGCGCATGACCGTGTGCTACATCGAGCAGGAGCTCGACTCCCGCATGGACGGCGGCCCGACCGAGAAAGTCAAGCTCGATTCCATGATGGAAGAAATGGAAACCCTGTTGAGCCGCATGACCTGAAGAACCGGCGGTTTTCGGCTGCCGCCCTCTGGGCACCCGCAAACCGCCTCGTCCACTCAGGCGCGGACGATCACGGGCGTCCTTGCCTCGACCACGGGGTTGCCTGTCGCGGTGATGATGCCGCCCCCCAGGCAAACCTCTCCCGCATAGAGCACAGCCGACTGGCCGGGAGTGGATGCCCACTGCGGCGTGTCGAAGGCCAGCGCAACGCTGTCGCCTTCCAACGCGGCGATGCGACAGCGGCTATCGGCCTGGCGATAGCGCGTCTTGGCGCTAAGAGCACCTCCGGCAGGGCTCGGCAAGCCATCGTCAGCCGTGCCGGCGCTGGGTGCGACGCCCGCCACCCAACTGCAATCGCTGGCTCTCAGGCTTGCGCTCAACAGCCACGGATGGTCGTGGCCCTGCGTCACATAGAGGGTATTGCTGGCCATGTCCTTGCGCGCCACGAACCAAGGCTCGCCACTGCCGTCCTTGCTGCCGCCCAGACCAATGCCCTTGCGCTGCCCCAGGGTGTAGAACGCCAGGCCGACATGCTCGCCAAGCAGGCGCCCATCGGGTGTTTTCATCGGCCCGGGGCGCGTCGGCAGGTAACGGTTGAGAAACTCACGAAACGGCCGCTCGCCGATGAAGCAGATTCCGGTCGAGTCCTTTTTGCGCGCGTTGTGCAGGCCGATTTCCGCAGCGATGCGGCGCACCTCGGTTTTGTGCAGCGTTCCCACCGGGAACAAGGTCTTGGACAACTGCGCCTGATTCAGCCGATGCAGGAAATAGCTCTGGTCCTTGGATGGATCGAGACCGCGCAACAGTTCAAATCCCTGGGCCGTCCGGCGGACCCGGGCGTAATGGCCCGTGGCGATTTTCTCCGCGCCCAGGCGCATGGCATGGTCGAGAAACGCCTTAAACTTGATTTCGGCGTTGCACAGCACATCGGGGTTGGGCGTGCGCCCGGCGGCGTATTCGCGCAGGAATTCGGAGAACACGCGGTCTTTGTACTCGGCGGCGAAATTCACCGCTTCGATGTCAATGCCGATGCGGTCGGCCACGCTCACCGCATCCAGCCAGTCTTGACGCGACGAGCAGTGTTCGCTGTCGTCATCGTCCTCCCAATTTTTCATGAACAAGCCGACGACGTCGTAGCCCTGCTGCTTCAGAAGCCAGGCGGAAACGGATGAATCGACGCCACCGGACAGGCCGACGACGATGCGGGACTTGGGACTGGACAGCATACGCAAATTTTAGGTGCCCCTGCCTTCAGCCTGCAGCGCCAGCACGCTGGAATGGGTCGTCACCAGGTCGAGCGGGTAGCGCTTGCCGGCGAGATGATCTTCCACGCATTGCAGCACCAGCGGGCTGCGATGCCGCGACTGGCTGGCGCGCACCTCCTCGGGCGTCAGCCAAAGCGTGCGGACGATGCCATGATCCAGTTCGCGCCCGGCCAGACATGCTCCCACGCCGCCGCGGAACGCGAAGCGCAGGTAAGTCACATCCTCGCCTGGGCGCTGGAAGCGCGACAGGTACACGCCCACCAGCCCGTCGGGTGCGAACTCACGGGTGGTTTCCTCCAGTGCTTCGCGCACGACGCCCTGCAACGGGCTTTCGCCCGGCTCCAGATGACCGGCCGGATTATTCAGGCGCAGGCCCTCCTGGGTATGTTCCTCCACCAGCAAAAAGCGGCCGTCTTGCTCAATGATGGCGGCAACGGTGACACTCGGTTTCCAGACTTGGCGCATGGGTCGGCCTCTGCAAGGGGAGTAGCAAATTGTTCCATCAAACCCTCCGGTTCTCCCGAGGGCCGGTTGCCGCGTTTGCACCCGAAGGCCTCGCTTCGGTAAGAATATTGGGTGGATTGCACAAGGTTTCCCCACCCCGACAAGGAGAATCTGGGATGCGCATAGGCGTTGTAGCGGAGAGTTTTGAAGGCGAGCGGCGGGTGGCGGGGACGCCCGAGACGGTCAAGAAGCTGGTGGGGCTGGGGCACACCGTGCTGGTGCAAA
>DAIAZB010000690.1 GCA_027443745.1 Thiomonas sp.
AGCGGTCGATCAGGTCTTGCGGATCGACGCCGTTGTTCTTGCTCTTGCTCATCGTGCCCACGCCGCCGTAGTCCACGGCGGAGCCGTCGGCCTTGAGCCTGGCGGCGGCGATCTTGCCCTGCGCGTCGAGCACGTTGTCCACGTCGTGCGGCCAGAAATACTCGATGCCGCCCTGCGGCGTCTTGCGCGAGTAGATGTGGTTGAGCACCATGCCCTGGGTCAGCAATCGCTTGAAGGGCTCGTCGGCCTGGATCAGGCCGAGATCGCGCATCACCTTGGTCCAGAAGCGCGCGTACAGCAGGTGCAGGATGGCGTGCTCGATGCCGCCGATGTACTGGTCCATCGGCATCCAGTAGTCGGTGCGGGCATCGACCATGGCGGCCTGGTTGTCGGCGCAGGTGTAGCGCATGAAGTACCAGCTCGAATCGACGAAGGTGTCCATGGTGTCGGTTTCGCGCCGGGCCGATTTGCCGCATTGCGGGCAGGCCACGTCGACGAACGCCGCACACTGTTGCAGCGGGTTGCCGCTGCCGTCGGGAATCAGGTTGTTCGGCAACACCACCGGCAGGTCCTGTTCCGGCACCGGCACTGCGCCGCAGTCGTCGCAGTGGATGATGGGTATCGGCGTGCCCCAGTAGCGCTGGCGGCTCACACCCCAGTCGCGCAGGCGCCAGGTGGTCTTTTGTTCACCCAGGCCCCGGATGGCGAGCAGTTCGGCCACTTTGTCGACGGCGGCCTTGTGCGGCAGGCCGTCGAGTTCGCCGGAGTTGATGCACACCGCGCGCTGCTTGTCGCCGTACCAGTCGGCCCAGGCATCGCTGCTGAAGGCTTCGCCTTCCACGGCGATGACCTGGCGGATGGGCAGGGTGTACTTCCTGGCGAAGGCGAAGTCGCGTTCGTCGTGCGCCGGCACGCCCATCACGGCGCCGTCGCCATAGCTCATCAGCACATAGTTGCCCACCCACACCGGCACCTTTTCCTCGGTGAGCGGGTGGGTGACGAAAAGCCCCGTGGGCATGCCTTCCTTCTCTTTGAGCGCCAGCTCGGCTTCGGTGGTGCCGCCTTGCCGGCAGCGCTCGATGAAGGCGGCGAGTTCTGCATGGCCTGCTGCCGCGTGTGCCGCCAGCGGATGCTCGGGCGCCACGGCGCAGAAGGTCACGCCCATGATGGTGTCGGCACGCGTGGTGAACACGTGCAGGCGACCGTCCTGAATCAGCGCGCCCTGGGCGTCGCAGATGTCATGGGTGAAGGCGAAGCGCACGCCGGCGCTCTTGCCGATCCAGTTTTCCTGCATCAGCCGCACACGCTCGGGCCAGCCGGCGAGGTAGTTCTTGCTCTCGGGGTCGGCCACGGCGGCGAGCAGTTCCTCGGCGTAGTCGGTGATCTTGAGGTAATAGCCGGGAATTTCGCGCTTTTCCACCACGGCGCCGCTGCGCCAGCCGCGGCCGTCGATCACCTGCTCGTTGGCCAGCACGGTCTGGTCCACCGGATCCCAGTTCACCACCTGGGTGCGGCGCTCGGCAATGCCCTTCTCCAGCATCTTGAGGAACAGCCACTGGTTCCACTTGTAGTACTCCGGCGAGCAGGTGGCCACCTCGCGCGACCAGTCGATGGCCAGCCCCATGGCCTGCATCTGGCGTTTCATCGTGGCGATGTTGTCATCGGTCCACTTGGCGGGTGGCACCTTGTTTTTCATCGCCGCGTTTTCCGCGGGCAGGCCGAAGGCGTCCCAGCCCATGGGCATGAGCACGTTGTACCCGTTCATGCGCAGATGGCGGGCCAGCATGTCGTTGATGGTGTAGTTGCGCACATGCCCCATGTGCAGCTTGCCCGACGGATAAGGCAGCATGGAGCAGGCGTAGAACTTGGTGCCGGGCTTGTCTTCGCGCACGCGATAGGCGTCGGCGGCTTGCCAGTGGGTTTGCGCGGCGGCTTCCACCGCGCTGGCATCGTACTTCTCGTTCATCGTGGAGCTTGCAGGTTGAAGGCCGCGCGGAGCCC
>DAIAZB010000691.1 GCA_027443745.1 Thiomonas sp.
ACGCGCACGTCCTTGCGGCGCACTTCGTCTTCGTTGTGCAGCGTGGCGTTGGTCACCGTGACACCGCCGACGAATACCGGCTCCAGCTTGGCAACCGGTGTGAGCTTGCCCGTGCGACCCACTTGAATGTCGATGGCCAGGACGCGGGTGCTGCGCTCCTGTGCGGGATATTTGTGCGCCACGGCCCAAACCGGCTCGCGGTTGCGAAAACCGAGTTCGGCCTGCAGCACAAGGCTGTCGACCTTGTAGACCACGCCGTCGATGTCGAACGGCAGGCTGTCGCGCTCCTTGGCGATGCGCGCGTGGAAGTCGATGAGGGTTGGCGCGCCGGGGCCATGCACGCGCTGCTCGGCGACTGGCAGACCCATGGCGGCCAGCGCGTCGAGCATGGCGTGGTGGGTGTCGGGCTGATGCGACCAGCCGACAATTTCGCCCCAGCCATAGGCGTAGAAAGCCAGCGGGCGCTGTGCGGCAATCGCGGGGTCGAGTTGGCGGATGCTGCCCGCCGCGCCGTTGCGCGGGTTGACCAGAGTGGGCAGGCCGCTGGCACGCTGGCGCTTGTTGTACCGTTCGAAGTCGGCGCGCTTCATCAGCACCTCGCCGCGCACCTCCAGCACGGCCGGCGGATGATCCGTGTGCAAACGCAGCGGCACGCTGCGGATGGTGCGCACATTCTGTGTCACATCCTCGCCAGTCTCTCCGTCGCCACGGGTGGCCGCCTGCACCAGGGTTCCGTGTTCATAGCGCAGGTTGATGGCCAGACCGTCGAATTTGAGTTCGGCGTTGTAGGTCACCTGAGCCCCGTCCGCGCCCAAGGCCAGCTTGTTGCGCACCCTTTGGTCGAACGCGATCGCCCCCTGTGGCGTGGTGTCGGTCTCGGTCTGGATGGACAGCATGGGCGCGGCGTGCCGCACCGGAGTGAATTGCGGCAGCGGCGCGCCACCCACGCGCTGGGTGGGCGAGTCGGCTGTGCGCAGCTCGGGGTGCGCAGCCTCGAGTGCCTGCAACTCGCGGAACAGGGCGTCGTAGTCGGCATCGGGAACACGTGGGGCGTCGAGCACGTAGTAGGCGTGGTCGAGGCGCGCGAGTTCGGTGCGCAGCGCCGCCACGCGGGCCACCGGGTCGGCACCGGGCCATGCGGATCGCGGAGCTTGAGCTGAGGACATGTGGCGTGGAGGCAAGCGGGATTGCGCGGCAGCCAGACCATCGATCGGCTTGCTCGTGTTACGCATGGGAGATGCGGGGCGCTAGCTGAACAATCGTTGCGTGGTCGCGGTTCCGGCCGGCAGGCTGCGGGCTTCGAGTGCTGCGTAGAGTCGTTGCAATTGCTGCTCGATCTGGTCGAGCGAAGCGTGCGAGAGCGGCGCGCCATTGTCGTCCACTTGCTTCGCATCCAGGGCCTGGCCCAGTCGCCGCGCGGCCTCGCGCATGCGTGCAAAGGGTCGCAGGGCTTGCGGCACTTGGGGCACGTCGAGCAGGAGGGTGGCGCGGCTCACCGGCATTTCCGGATTCTCGGCCAGATCAGCCTGGGCGTCGAACTGGAGTTGGACCATGGAGACGGGCCGGCCGGGTTCGGGCATGTCGGTGTCACCGGGTACGATCGATGCGGGTGTGACATCCACCAGCGCGAGTCGACCGGCCGAGAGTGCCGTGGTGAAGCCCGCAGCCTGAGCCTGCTGGCGCAGATAGTCCACGCCCCAGGCGACGCCCTGCGCCTGCAGATTGATGGAGAGCTGCGCGTCGTTCGCTGCGGCGAAGTTGTCAAGATCGCGCGCCTGCTCCAACACCTCGGCCATATCGGGCAAATCGGGCGCGGCGCCCAGGGCCTCGCCGAGGGCATGGCATTTGGTGACGAACTCGGAGTACTCGATGGCGTTGAGCGGCCCGCTGCGGCTGGCCAGCTGCACCGCCGCCTGCAGTTCGGCGTAGCGCGCACCGGGTTGGAGGGCTTCCCACAAGCCCGATTGCGCGTTGCGCCCCTCGAACAGCATGGGCTTGGTCCCGGCACGAGAGCTGCGCGGCAAGCGCTGCTGCAACGCCTCTCCGGGCACGGGCAACTCGAACAGGAAGCTGACGATGGCGTCGATCAGAGGGTCGATATGCAGCGCGGGGGCCCGCGTTCGGCTCGGCTCGACCGGCGCCAGTTCAGGTTCGACGCGTTCGGGCTGGTCATCCAGCTCCGGTTCGTGCTGACGGTGTTCGAGGGCGTCAGGCTCACGACCCGACGATGGTTTGGCCGAGGTCGAACTGGCATCCGGTCTTGCCCGGCGGCGTCGCAACTGCCAGGATTGCCAAAGGTTGAGCGCCACCACGGCGGCGATGATCAGCGCCCCCACCACCAGCAAGGCCTGCTGCAATTGACCCATGTCGTGTTCGTCCTCGTTCGTCTGCGTTGGTGCTGGGGGCTCAGGTCGTGCGGACTGGCTTGATTCCGAGGTCGCAACACGACTGGCGCGTCGCGCCGCCTCGACCCGGAAGCCATGTCCGCTGCGCTGAGCACCCCATTCAGGCCATCATTCCAACCACCATCAAGCCACGGCTTCGGCGATGTGCGCGGCGGTGTCCATGTCCACCGCGACGATACGCGACACCCCCTGCTCCTGCATGGTCACTCCCACCAGCTGCTCGGCCATCTCCATGGCAATCTTATTGTGCGAAATAAACAGGAACTGAATCCCATCGGACATGGAACGGACGAGCTGGGCAAAACGCTCGGTGTTGGAATCGTCCAGTGGCGCGTCGACCTCGTCAAGAATGCAGAACGGCGCGGGGTTGAGATGAAAGATTCCGAACACCAAGGCAATGGCCGTGAGCGCCTTCTCGCCGCCTGAGAGCATGTGGATGGAGCTGTTGCGCTTGCCTGGCGGTTGGGCCATGACTTGCACGCCAGCGTCCAGAATTTCCTCGCCGGTCATGACCAGTCTGGCCGCGCCACCGCCGAACAACTGCGGGAACAGGCGTCCGAAATGCTCGTTCACGGCATCGAAGGTCAGACGCAGTTGCTCGCGCGTTTCGCTGTCGATCTTGCGGATGGCGTCTTCCAGCGTGCCCGAGGCCTGCTCCAGGTCGGCCACTTGGGCGTCGAGAAATTGCCTGCGTTCGCGTGCCTGGCCCAGCTCGTCGAGTGCCGCCAGGTTCACTGCGCCCAGCGCGGCCATGTCGCGTTGCAGACGTTGCGTGTCGCGTCCGAGTTGCTCGGGTTGCACGCCTTGCGGCAGGCTTGCGGCCAGTTGCTGCAGGTCCACCTGAGCATCGGCCAGCAACTGCTGGAACTGCTCGCCTTGCAGCCGGGCCTCCTGCTCGTCGAGTTGACGGGCATTGATGGCCGCGCGCAGCGGTTCGGCGTCGCGCTCCAGGCGCAGGCGGTTTTCCTCCATGGCGCGCAAGCGTGCGGCAATGTCGTCATGCTCCGCCCGACGCAGCGCGAGTTGCTCCAGGCGGGCCTGTTGCACGGCGAGTGCATCCTGCAACCCGGCGTTGGCGCTCTGGTCACTCAGACGCGCCAGTTCGGCTTCGACACCCAGCAGCCGCGTGGCCACTTCGCCCAAATGCTGCTGTGCGGTGGCCGCCATGCGCTGGGCATCGGTCTGGCGCTGTTGCAAGCTGCGAATGGCGTAACCGGCCTCAGCCTGCTGCTGCTCCAGGGAACGCAGCATGGAGCGAGCTTCGTTGAGTGCGGTCTGCTCGCGCTGGGCCTCGACGTCGAGATCGGCCTGATCCTGCTGGCGCTGCCCAAGTTCGGCGTCGAGTTGCTCGAAGCGCGCTTCGCTCTCGGCCTGTGCGGCGGCGAGTTCGTCACGCTGCGCAGCCAGTTCTGCGAGGTCGGTGTCGAGCCGTTCGGCGCGCGCGACAGACTCCTGCTCCTGCTGCTGCAGCTTGAGCCATTCCACCTGCACGGCGTGGTGTTGCTGGGTCAGCGCCTGCAGCCGACGCCCCTCGGCGGCGGCTTGCTCCTGCGCCTGGGTCCAGACGGCCTCGGCCTGCAGCGCGGCGCTGCGGGAACCGTCGGCCATGAGCTGCTGCGCCTTGGTCTGACGTTCCAGGTTTTCGATTTCCTGGGCACGCGCCAGCATGCCTGCCTGTTCGCTGTCGGCGGCATACAGGCTCACGCTGTGGCGCGTGGTGGCATGGCCATCGCGCGTCACCAGCATGGCGCCCGGAGGCAAGTCGCCACGGCGTTGCATGGCTTGCTGCATGGAGTCGGCGGTGAAGACACCGGCCAGCCAGTCGTCGAGGACAGCGCGCAGACCCGGGTCGACGTGGCGCAGCAATGCGGCCAGAGGCTGCAGGCCGGTCATCGCGGGCATGGGAGCGGCGGCCTGCGGTGCGGTGAAAAACACCAGCTTCGCCGGAGGCGGGTCGGCGGCGAAGCCGGCCATGGCGTCGAGCCCGCGCACTTCCAGCGCGGCCAGGCGCTCGCGCAAGGCGGCCTCGAGCGCCGTCTCCCAACCGGGCTCGATGTGGATGCGGGTCCACAACCGGGCCAGGGTGTCGAGACCATGCCGTGCCAGCCAGGGCTGGATGCGACCCTCGGTCATCACCTTGTCCTGCAAGGACTTGAGCGCATGCAGGCGCGCGCTGCTGACGCCGAGCTCGGCGGCCGCCTGCTGCGCTGCCGCCTGCTGCTGTTGGCGCACATCCTGTAAGCCGGGCAGTTGCTCTTGCAAAGCCTGCAGTCGTGCTTCCGTCTCGTCACGTTCCTCGCCAAGGCGGCCTTGCTGCACGTTCAAGTCGCCCAGGCGCCGGCTGTCGGGGTGCTGAACGGCGCGGCGTTCGGCCTGCAGGCGCTGCAGGCGCTGCTCGATCTGCTGGACTTGCTGGCTGAGGGTGCGCTGGCGCTCAGCCTCGGCTTGCAGGCGCTGTTGCGCCGCCGCCGCCTGGGCACGCTGCTCGGCGGCCCGCATCTGGGCATCGCTCAGCCGTGCCTCCAGAGCGGGAACTTGCTCGCCCTGCTCCACCACCCGGGCCTCGGCCTCGGCCTGCAGCAGTTCGGCTTCGGTCATCTCCATGGCGGCGGACGCCGCATCCTGCTGCGACGCCTGCTGCCGTGCTCGCCACTGCGACTGCTCGGTGGCCAGCTCGATCTGGCTGCGCAGGGCGCGCTCGCGCGCTTCGACGACATAGCGGATTTCCGTCTCCAGCCTTGCCACTTGCGCCTGTGCCGCGTACAGCTCGGCTTGTGCGGCATTGAGCGCGTCGCTGGCGGCGTATTGCGCCTGGCGCAGCGCTTCCAGATCGGCCTCGGCGGCTCGCATCAGCGCGGTTTGCGCCTCCAGGGCGTTGACCGCGTGGCCCGTCTCGGCGGCGATGCGGGTCTGCCGTGCCTGGGCTTCCTGCCAGCGCAGCAGCCACAAGCCATGCTGGCTGGTCTCGAGTTGCTGCTGCAGCTGCTGGTACTGCTGCGCCACAGCGGCCTGTTGCTCCAGCTTGTCGAGCTGCGCATTCAACTCGCGCAGGATGTCATGCACGCGCAGCAGGTTTTCACGGGTGCCATGCAGGCGATTCTCGGTTTCGCGCCGGCGTTCCTTGTACTTCGAGACGCCGGCTGCTTCCTCCAGCATCACCCGCAACTCTTCCGGGCGAGATTCGAGAATGCGCGTGATGGTGCCCTGGCCGATGATGGCGTAGGCGCGTGGTCCCAGCCCGGTGCCGAGGAAAATGTCCTGCACGTCGCGCCGGCGCACGACTTGGTTGTTGATGAAATAACTGGACGTGCCGTCGCGGGTGAGGACGCGTTTGACGGCGATTTCGGTGAACTGGCCCCAATGTCCAGTGATGCGGTGCGCGCTGTTGTCAAAGACCAGTTCCACGCTGCAGCGCCCAGCCGGCTTGCGCGAACTGCTGCCGCTGAAGATCACGTCCTGCATGGATTCGCCGCGCAGTTCCGAGGCCTTCGACTCCCCCAGCACCCAGCGCACCGCATCGATGATGTTGGACTTGCCGCAGCCGTTCGGCCCGACCACGCCAATGCGCTGCCCCGGCATTTGAAAGGCCACGGGGTCGGCAAAGGACTTGAATCCGGCGAGCTTGATCCAGGACAG
>DAIAZB010000692.1 GCA_027443745.1 Thiomonas sp.
CTGCTGCGATCAGATCGAACCAGCCGCCGCGGCCTCGACGCGCCGCTGTGCGGCTTTGAAGTCGAGCGCGCCGGTGTAGATGGCGCGGCCGCAAATCACGCCCTCGACCCCGCTGCTCTCCACGGCGATGAGGCGTTCGACGTCGGCCATGCCGGCCAGGCCGCCGGAGGCGATGACCGGAATGGACAGGGCCTCGGCCAGGCGCACGGTGGCGTCGATGTTCAGCCCGGTGAGCATGCCGTCGCGGCCGATGTCGGTGTAGATCACGCCCTCGACACCATAGTCTTCGAATTTGCGCGCCAGATCGACCACTTCGTGGCCGGTGAGCTTGCTCCAGCCATCGGTGGCCACCTTGCCTTCACGCGCGTCCAGGCCGACGATGATGTGGCCGCCGAAGGCGCTGCATGCCTCCTTCAAAAAGCCCGGGTTCTTGACCGCGGCGGTACCGATGATGACGTAGCTCAGGCCATCGTCCAGGTAGCGCTCGATGGTTTCCAGATCGCGGATGCCACCGCCGAGTTGCACAGGAATGTCCTCGCCGACCTCGTGCAGGATGGCACGGATGGCCGGCTCGTTTTCCGGCTTGCCGGCGAAGGCGCCGTTGAGGTCCACCAGATGCAGGCGCTGCGCGCCCTGCTCCACCCAATGCCGCGCCATGGCGGCGGGCTCGGTGGAGAACACGGTGGCAGCCTGCATTTCGCCTTGCTCCAGGCGGACGCACTGGCCGTTCTTGAGATCGATCGCGGGAATCAGCAACATGGGACGGGCGACAACGGGTTCGGGACATCCTGCCGGGCAAGCGGCTCAGGGATTCCAGTCGAGGAAATTGCGGTAGAGCGCAAGGCCTGCCGCAGCGCTTTTTTCAGGGTGAAACTGGGTGGCGAAAATCGCATCGCGCGCAATGGCGCTTGCAAAGGTCACACCGTACTCGGAGCGGCCCGCGATACTGCGCTCCGATGTCGGCTGGGCGTAAAAGCTATGGACGAAGTAGAACGCTGCACCATCGCCCACGCCGGCCCACAAAGGATGGATTCGGCCGTCGTGCGCCACCGGGTACACCGCGTTCCAGCCCATGTGCGGCACTTTGTAGCGGCTGCCATCGGGCTGATGCTGGCCAGCGAGCTGAAAGCGGCAGACTGCGCCGGCGAGCAGCCCCAGACCTTGTGTCGGACCTTCCTCGCTGCGATCGAGCAACATTTGCATACCAACGCAGACGCCAAAAAGTGGCTTGCCACTGCGCGCCTGCCCCCCGGCAGCTTCAAGCACCGGTGCCTGCAGGCCTGAATCGCGCAATTCACGCATACAGTCCGGCATGGCGCCCTGGCCGGGCAGCACGATGCGGTCGGCATTGCGCACCACCTGCGCGTCGGATGTCACGATCACCTGCCACGGCAGGCCCTTGGCGACATGCTGCACGGCTTGCGACACGGAGCGCAGATTGCCCATGCCGTAATCGACGATGGCGACCGTTTTCATGCGGACGTCGGAAGGAACGGTGGTGTGACGTGGCGAATCAGGCGCGGAGAATCCACACCGCGGACTTGGTCACAGCGAGCCCTTGGTCGAAGGAACGGTCTGGCCCATGCGCGGGTCGATTTCAGCCGCCGCACGCAGTGCGCGGCCAAAAGCCTTGAACACGGTTTCGCACTGGTGATGCGCGTTTTCGCCGCGCAGGTTGTCGACATGCAAGGAGACAAAGGCGTGGTTGACCAGACCCTGGAAAAATTCGTGCGCAAGATCGACATCGAACTCGCCCACCATGGCGCGTGTGAAGGGCACATGCCACTCCAGGCCCGGGCGACCGGAGAAATCGATCACCACGCGCGACAACGCTTCGTCCAGCGGCACATAGGCGTGGCCGTAGCGGCGCACGCCCTTCTTGTCGCCGATGGCCTTGGCCAGCGCCTGGCCGATGGTGATGCCAACGTCCTCCACGGTGTGATGGCCGTCGATGTGCAGATCGCCCTCGGCCTGCACGCTGAGATCGACCAGGCCATGGCGCGCGATCTGGTCGAGCATATGGTCGAAAAAGCCGATGCCGGTAGCAAGCTTGGACACACCACTGCCGTCGAGATTGAGCTCGACGCTGATGCGGGTTTCAGCGGTTTGGCGAGTGACCTGGGCGGTGCGCATGCTTGGAAGCTGGAAGAACCGGGCTGGTTGTCATGGAACCGCCGAGGTTAAGCGGTATGTTGCGATGTTACCGAAGCGCGGGTGGCCGGCAGCCGCAGGTCATCCAGCGCCTGCAGCAGGGCCTGGCATTGCGCCTCGGTGCCGACGGTGATGCGCAGGAAAGGCGCGATGCGCTCGGGCTGGCGGAAATGGCGCACCAGAATGCGCAGTTCGCGCAGTCTGGCGGCCAGTTCCGCACCCCCATGCCGCGGGTGACGCGCGAAGACGAAATTGGCGGCAGAAGGCAGCACCTCGAAGCCATGCTGCTCCAGGCCACGAACGAGCGTGTCGCGGCTGGCGATGACGAGCGAGCGGGTACGCTCGAACCAAGCTTCGTCCTGCATCGCCGCCACACCGCCGGCGATCGCAAGGCGGTCCAGAGGGTAGGAATTGAAGCTGTCCTTCACCCGCACCAGGGCCTGGATCAGATCGACATGGCCGAGCGCATACCCCACGCGCAAGCCAGCCAGGGCGCGAGCCTTCGACAAGGTGCGCACCACCAGCAGGTTGGGATAGCGGTCGATCAGCGTGGCTGCGGTCTGCGCGCCAAAATCGACATAGGCCTCGTCGATCACCACCACAATGTTGCGCGAACCTGCAAGCAGGCGCTCGACATCGGTCAGGGCCAGGGCCATGCCGGTGGGCGCGTTGGGGTTGGGGATGATGATGCCGCCTGCACGACCGGCGCGCCCGGCCTGCACATAGTCGTCGATGCCGATGCTGAAGTCCTCGCGCAAAGGCATCTGGCGCGTGGCCAGGCCGTACAGCCGTGCATAGACCGGATAAAAGCTGTAACTGATGTCAGGCATGAGCAGCGGTGCGTCGTGCTTGAGCAATGCCTGAAACACATGGGCCAGCACTTCGTCGGAGCCGTTGCCGACGAACACCTGCTCGGCCTGCAGGCCATGATGGGCGGCGATGGCCTCCTTCAGCGCCCGCGCCTCGGGATCGGGGTACAGCCGCAGATCCTCGCTTGCCGCTTCGCGGATAGCCTGCAGCACGCGCATGCTCGGGCCATAGGGGCACTCATTGGTATTGAGTTTGATCAGGCCTGCAATCTTCGGTTGCTCGCCCGGCACGTAGGGCGTGAGGCCGTGCACGACTTCGCTCCAGTATTGGCTCATGGTTCGCGACCCCGTTGCCCCTAG
>DAIAZB010000693.1 GCA_027443745.1 Thiomonas sp.
CCTGGACGAACGCGTCGGCCGGCAGCGGCGCGGCGATGTTCCAGGTCTGCTCCCCGCATTGCGGCGCATACTGCCCGTTGAAGGCAGGCGCCAGCGGCTCGGATTCCCAGGCCGTGAGCAGGTTGGCAGTCGGCGGCAACCGACCCGACACCACCTGCCCGTTCCAGACGATGCCCACCTGCATGAACAAGGCGGCCAGGATGCGCTGGGCGAATGCGTCGGCCGATAGGGTCGCGGCGATGTTCAAGGTCTGCTCCCCGCACTGCGGCGAATACTGCCCGGTGAAGGCAGGGGCAAGCGGTTGATCGAAGTTGGCATGCAGGCGGTCTTTCCACGCGCCGCAGGCCACGCCATCGAGGTGCGGGCGCTGCGCCACATGAAAGCCCGCCAGCGGCGGCTCCACCGCAATGCCCACCTGGCCGCGCTGTGGCTCGGGCTGGAAGCTCAGACGCATGGCGCCGAAGTTCAGCAGCAAGGCGTTGGGGCCGACGTTGTAGGGCGCCAGGATGTCGCCGTCGAAGGCGGCGCGGTCGTGCGGCGGCAGGTCGAACGCGCTGCGATCGATCAGCACGTTGCCGTCGATGCGGCGCAGGCCCAAGTCGCGCAGGCGCTGAGCCAGGCTCCACAGGTTGTCGGCCATCAGGTGCGGGTCGCCGCTGCCGACAAAGGCCAGATCGCCCGAGAGCACGCCACCTTGCAGTGGCCCCACCGTGTACACCAGCGTCTTCCAGCGGTAGGCGGGCCCCAGCAGGCTGAGCGCGACATAGGTGGTCACCAGCTTCATCAGCGAAGCCGGGTTCATCGGCTGCTGCGTGTTGAAGGCGAGTGCGGGCTCGGCATGCCCCAATGGCTGCACCATGAAGCTGCAGGACGAGGCAGGAATGCGGGCCTGGGCCAGGGCCTGCTCAACCGCAGCAGGCAACTGTTCCCGCATGTGCGCCCGAGCCCGGGCCGGGGGTGCGAACCCCGCAGGAATGGCGGCCATGGCCAGGCCGGAGCACAGAAGTCGACGGGTTCGATTCATCGGCAGTTACAGGTTGGGAGGTGGGTCGTGGGGACGCGACAACACCATGCAGCACATCGGGCGGTCAGGGGCGGAGTGGCGATCAGCCCGGGCGTGGCGACGACAGTGCGGACATCGGGTTGTCGTGAGTTCAGGACAAAAATGCGTCAAAAAATCAGCGGGTTATCGCAACGATGGACATCGTGTCGTCTCAGCAGGACGTTCTCGGCGCCGAATCCCCGGTTTCAGCTTCGACATCCGGATTTTCAATCCATGACTGGGAATTAACGTCTTGATTTCGAACAGGAAATGGACACTGGCACATCGCTTGCTCAATGATTCTGCGCGTTGGTTCCATTTTGCGCACCATTGTTCACTCATCAAGGAGTTTCTCATGCGAACAGCCACACCTTTCCGAAGCCCATGGATTCGAGCACTTGCCACCGCGGCACTTCTGACATCTTTCGGGTTCGCGTCCGCCAGTGCCCAGACCGCCGGCGCCTCGCAAGGCCAGACCGGAGCGCCGTCAAAAGCCAAGTGTGAGCAGGAAGCTGCGGCTCAGGGGCTCTCCGGTGCGCAGGCCAAGAACTTCATCGACCAGTGCATGCACAAGGGCTGACCGTTGTCACACTGAACGCGCGGCTTGTGCTGACAAGCCGCGCGTTTTTGCTTTCGGGTGCGCAGACGGCTCATGCTCAGGCCGGCTTCGCCTCGAACGCAAGCAGCGAGGCGCAACCTAGCCCCGAGCCCTGCGGTCACGACCGACAACCGCTTCAACGCCGACGCGACATCGACGCGACGTCATCGTCCTGGCGCGCATCGGCATGCCTTGGGGTGCATGTTTTCCGGCGGCTGATGATGAACAGGTTCTGCCGGACGGCTAAACTTGGTTGCAGGTGGGGGCTGGGTGCGTGGCAGCACGCGGACGGGCGCCATGCCTGCACCGCTTTCACGCTACCGTCATCCATATTCCAGCCCGATTCATCCCCCGCATGTCATCAGCCCTGCATGTGCTTGCCTTCGACTCCAGCACCGAGTGGCTGTCGGTCGCGCTCCAACTGGACGATGGGGCCATCCTTGCCGACAGCGAGCCCGGCGGCGCGCGCGCCTCGCAGCGCCTGTTGCCGCTGGTGCAGGAATTGCTCGCCGAAGCCGGCCTGCGGCTCGGCGAGATCGGGCTGATCGGTTTCGGCGCCGGTCCCGGGGCTTTCACCGGGCTGCGTGCCGCCTGTGCTGCCGCGCAAGGCCTGGCGTTCGGGCTGGACATTCCGGTCGTGCCGGTTCATACACTGCTCGCCGTGGCGGCATCGGCCGAACACGCGGCCATGCCGGCCTCCACCTTGTTGGTGGCCAACGATGCCCGCATGGGCGAACTGTATTGGGCGCTGGCGCAGCAGGGTGCAGACGGCAACTTGCGCCTGCGCGCCCCGGCGCAGGTTGCGCCGCCGCAAGCCGCAGCGATGGCTTGGGTGCAAGCCTTGGGCGAGGTGCCACCCGAGGATGTGCAACTGCTCGGTCATGCCTGGGCCGAGCATCGTGCGGCACTGACTGCAGCGTTGCCCGTGGCCTGGCGCAAGCCGCTTGATGAGGCACTGACCGTCACGCCCAAAGCCGCCGCGATCGCCCGGCTGGCGCGTGCCGCGCATGCGCGCGGAGAGAGCGTCGCTGCCGCACAGGCCTTGCCCATTTACGTGCGCGACAAGGTGGCGCTGACCACGGAAGAACGCGAGCGTGCCCGCCATGTCGAGGTGGTGCATCCATGAGCGCCCAGTTCAACGCGCCACTGCCCGCGGCCGAGCTGCGCGGCATGACCGAAGCCGACTTGAATGCGGTCATGTCCATCGAACTGCGCGCCTACGAGTTTCCCTGGAGCCGCGGCAATTTTGCCGACTCGCTCAACCCGCGCTATGAGGTGCAAGTGCTGGCGCGGCCGGATGGCATCGTGCTGGGTTATTTCGTCGCCATGTCGGGGGTGGAGGAAATGCACCTGCTCAACCTCACCGTAGACCCTGCGCTGCACGGCCTGGGGCTGGGCCGGCATCTGCTCGACGCCGTGCTGGTCGCGGCGGCCTCGCAAGGCGCGCAGTTGCTGTGGCTGGAGGTGCGTCCCAGCAACCACCGCGCCATTCGGCTGTACGAGCGCTACGGCTTTCACACCGTGGCCAAGCGCCGCAACTACTACCCTGCGCTCGACGTCTATGGCCAACCGTGCAAGGAAGATGCATGGGTGATGTCGGCCCAGGTCGACATGTTGCGCCGACGCCGTGGACTGGCCTGAGGGAGCGCGTCTTGCCGCATCCCTGGCTTGAGGCCGATCGCCGCGCCATGCTGCAGGCGCTGGGCCTGCCTGCAGCCTACGTGCGCCGCAGCGTCCTGAGCACGGCAGAACTCGCGGCGCTGCAGCCGCGCATGCCGGGAGAGCGGGCTGGCGACGGGGCCACGCTGCCGGCCGAGACCGGCGTCGCACAGGGGCTCGAACAGCCTGGACCCTCGCGCCGGCAGCCGAGCGGCGGACAGCGCCTGGCGTCCAGACCAGCGCATGGCTTGCACCACGGCGGGGAGACCGCTGCGCCGCCCTCGGCCGCGTTCCGCGCCGCAGGCTCGGAGGCCGCCGTGCCAGCCTTGGCGGTGCGGCCGCTGGCTGCGCCAGCCCGCCTGCAGCACATCGCCACGCTGGATGCGGCTGGCCTCGCCGCCTTCACCCGCGATTGCCGCGCCTGCAAGCTCGGCGGCCTGCGCCACCAAGCCGTGTTCGGCGTCGGCCATGCCCAGGGGCAGGTGATGGTGGTGGGCGAGGCGCCCGGTGCCGAGGAAGACCGCCAGGGCGAGCCCTTTGTCGGCGCTGCCGGCAAGCTGCTCGACAACATGCTGCGTGCCGTGGGCCTGGCGCGCAGCGGCGACGACCCGGCGCGCACTGTGTACATCGCCAATGTCATCAAGTGCCGTCCACCGGGGAACCGCAATCCCGAGGTGGACGAAATCACGCAATGCGAACCCATTCTGGAACGCCAGATTGCACTCGTACGCCCACGCCTTCTGCTGGCGCTGGGGCGTTTTGCCGCGCAGCAACTCACCGGCAGCACCGAGCCCATCGGCCGCTTGCGCCAGCGCGTGTTTCAGTACCGGGGTATTCCCGTGGTGGTGAGCTATCACCCTGCGTATTTGCTGCGCACACCGCAGGACAAGGCCAGGGCCTGGGCCGACCTGTGTTTCGCCCAGGACCAGCTTGCGGTCGCGCTGCAAGCCGGCAATCGGTCGGCTTCCTAGAATGCCCGCATGACATTCATCGACCAATGGCTAGCCGCCAGCAAGCGCAACGCAAGCAGCTTGTGCGTGGGCCTCGACCCGGAGCCGGAGCGTCTGCCCGCGCCGTGGACACACGACACCACGCGGCTGTTCGACTTCTGCGCCGCCATCGTCGACGCCACGGCCGATCTGGTCTGCGCCTACAAGCCGCAGATCGCCCATTTCGCCGCCGTCGGGGCCGAGGCACAACTCGAAAAACTCATCGTCCACATCCACCGCAGCGCCCCCGGCGTGCCGGTGATCCTGGACGCCAAGCGCGGCGACATCGGCTCCACCGCGCGGCATTACGCCCGCGAAGCGTTCGAGCGTTTCGGCGCCGACGCGCTCACGGTTTCGCCCTTGATGGGCGCAGACTCGCTCGGCCCCTACATCGATCACTACCCGGAGCGCGGCCTGTTCGTGCTCTGCCGCACATCCAACCCCGGCGGCGAAGACCTGCAAGCGCTGCAAATCGCCGCCGATGCCTCGGGACAGTCCGAACAACTGTTCGAGCGCGTTGCACGCCTGGCCACAGGGCCGTGGAACCGCAGCGGCCAGATCGGACTGGTGACGGGCGCAACTCGGCCCGGCGACATCGCCCGCATCCGCGCCATCGCGCCCGACGCGCCGCTGCTCATACCCGGCATCGGCGCCCAGGGCGGCGATGTGCTCGCCACCGTGCACGCCGCACGCCACCGCTATCTCATCAACGCCTCGCGCAGCGTGCTCTATGCCGGCAACGGCGCGGACTTCGCCAAGGCGTCGCGCGCCGAGGCCCTGCAGTTGCGCGCCGCCATCGCCGCCGTTCCCGGCTGAGCGCCCCGACCTTGTTCCACGCCATGTCATCCAGCACCATGTCTTCGCCCCTCACCCATTTCGACGCCGCCGGCCAGGCGCATATGGTGGACGTCAGCGCCAAGGCCGAGACCGCGCGCATGGCCGTGGCCCGCGGCAGCATTCGCATGCTGCCCGCCACGCTGGCACTGATTCAGTCCGGCAACGCGAAAAAGGGCGACGTGCTGGGCGTGGCGCGCATCGCCGCCATCCTGGCGTCCAAGCGCACGGCCGACCTCATCCCCCTGTGCCATCCCATCGCGCTCACACGGGTGACGGTCGAGTTCGAGGTGGACCTTGTCAGCAGTGCCGTGCATTGCCATGCCCGTGCCGAAACCTGCGGCCGCACCGGCGTCGAGATGGAAGCCCTCACCGCCGTGCAGATCGGCCTGCTCACCATCTACGACATGTGCAAGGCCGCCGATCGCGGCATGGTGATGACCGACGTGCGCCTGCTGGAAAAGCAGGGCGGCAAAAGCGGACATTGGCAGGCAGATGCGGTCCAGGGCTAAAGTCGACGACGCAGTGAGGGGCGCTCAGCGCCGCAGTCACCGCCCCGACACACCCCGCCCAGGCTGCCCATAGGCCCCGCGAGGGCAAGCGCGGCTTTCTACAATCAGTTTCATGAATACCTTGACCGAACCCACCCTCTTGCGCCTCGACGAAGCACGCCGCCTGCTGCTGACTCCCTACGGCATCGACGAATTCAGCCTGCAGCGCGCCTTGGCGCGTGCGTTCGAGCACAAGCTCGACTACGCCGACATTTATCTGCAGTACACGCGCTCGGAGGGCTGGAGCCTGGAAGAAGGCTTGGTCAAGAGCGGCAGCTTCGGCATCGAACAGGGCTTCGGCATTCGTGCCGTGGAGGGCGACAAGACCGCTTTTGCCTATTCCGACGACATTTCAGAAGCGCGATTGTTGGAGGCTGCGGCAACTGTGCGTGCCATCGCCCGCCAAGGCCGTGGCCGCGTCAAGCTCGGCGGCGTGGCGCATCCGGCGACCGGAGGGCGGTCGCTGTACGGCGCCATCGACCCGCTGTCTTCGCTCGATTCCGCCGCCAAGGTGGACTTGCTTCAGCGCGCTGACGCCATGGCTCGCGCCAAGGATCCGCGCGTGGCGCAGGTCATGGCCAGCCTGTCCGGTGAGTACGACGTGGTCATGGTGCTGCGCTCGGACGGCATGCTGGCCGCCGACGTGCGCCCGCTGGTGCGTTTCAACCTCTCGGTCATCGCCGAGCAGCATGGCCGGCGCGAAACCGGCTCGGCCGGAGGTGGCGGACGTTTTCCGCTCAGTGAATTCACCGAGGCCAAGGTCCAGGAACATGTCGACGAAGCCGTGCGCCAGGCGCTGCTCAACCTCGAATCGCGCCCGGCCCCAGCCGGCGAGATGACCGTCGTGCTGGGCAGCGGCTGGCCCGGCATCTTGCTGCACGAGGCCATCGGCCACGGGCTGGAAGGTGATTTCAACCGCAAGGGATCCAGCGCCTTCGCCGGCCAACTCGGCAAGCAAGTTGCGGCCAAGGGCGTGACGGTTCTGGACGACGGCACTCTCGACAACCGCCGCGGCTCGCTGAACATGGACGATGAAGGCCACCCGACCCAACGCACCGTCCTGATCGAGGACGGTGTGTTGGTGAACTACATGCAAGACAGCCTCAACGCCCGCTTGATGAAGCGCCAGCCCACCGGCAATGCGCGGCGCGAGAGCTATGCCCATGTGCCCATGCCGCGCATGACCAACACCTACATGCTGGCCGGCGACAAGTCACCCGAGGAGATCGTGGCCAGCCTCGACCGTGGCCTCTACGCGGTGAACTTCGGCGGTGGTCAGGTCGACATCACCAGTGGCAAGTTCGTCTTTTCAGCCAGCGAAGCCTGGTGGGTGGAAAACGGCAAGCTGCAATACCCGGTCAAGGGGGCGACGCTGATCGGCAACGGCCCCGATGCGCTTACCCGCGTCAGTCTCATCGGCTCCGACATGCGACTCGACCCGGGCGTCGGCACCTGTGGCAAGGAAGGCCAGAGCGTGCCCGTCGGCGTTGGCCAGCCCACGCTGCGCATCGACGGCATGACCGTGGGCGGCACCGGCTGATTGTTCGCCGCCAAGGCTGCGGCGTGTGATGTGCGGCATGGCTGGTCCCACACGCGCCGCGTGCCCCGGACTTCACGCCACCTTCAAGCCCTTGAGCTCCGGTTTCGGGTCGGGATCGCGGATGTCCATGGCCTGGAGCGCTCGCACCACCAGCCGCGCCACCAACAGGTTGCGGATGGGTTTGCGGTCTGCCGGGACGATGAACCAGGGGGCATGCCGGGCGTTGCTGCGTTGCAGGGCGGCCTCATAGGTGTCCTGATAGCGGCGCCACCATCGACGCTCCGACAGGTCGGATGGGTCGAACTTCCAGTGTTTGGCCGGGTTGTCGATGCGCTCCTGCAGGCGCTCGCGCTGTTCCTCATGGCCGATATGCAGGAAGCACTTGATGATGGTCGTGTTGTTCTGCGCCAGCATGCGCTCGAAGTCGGCAATCTGTGCCAGGCGCCGATCGAATTCAGGGATGTCGATCTGCTCATGCACGAGATTGATCACCGGATCTTCGTAGTGGCTGCGGTTGAACACGCCGATACAGCCCCGCGGGGGCACCTGTGCGTGCACCCGCCACAGAAAGTCGTGCCGCTGCTCCAGAGCGGTCGGAAAGCTGAATGACGCCGCGCGCATGCCCAGGGGGTTGACTCCCGTGAAGACGGCCTTGGTCGTGCTGTCCTTGCCGGCCGAGTCCATGCCCTGCAGCACCACCAGCAGCGCTCGATCCTTGCGGGTGAACATGCGGTCTTGGCGTTCGCCAATGTCCTCGCGCAGCTGTTCGAGCTCTGCTTCGACCCCGTTCTTGCCGCTGTATTCGGGCAAGTCGATGGCGGTGTCGCGCTTGTCCAGCTTGGGCGCTTCACCCTCTTCGAAGCCGAGATCGCTCATCGATTTCATCGCTTTGAGTTGGCTCATCCGGGTTCCCTCCTGCGGTTGTGCTTGGATGGTATCGGCGCACCTTGCAGCGTTCCAGGGGGCAGTGCTTGGTCGCGTCCGCACGGGATGCCGCCCAAGCCCGCGTTGCAATTCAGCCAAGCTCCGGCTTGCGGCCGCGGCGCGAACGCGACTACACTCATCGCACTGATTTTCCAAGCTGCCATGTTCAATTCCGGTTTTTACTTTTATTTCTGGTTCTCGCACCGTGCCGGCGGAGGGAGAGGGCAGCGTTCAGCCTGAAACGATCAAATCCCCAAAAACCGCCGGCTCAACCCGGCGGTTTTTTTTCGCCGGGCCGGCAAGGAACCCGCCATGTTCGACGAACACTCCCAGTCCTCCATCCTGCGGCAAGCGCAGCAACCCAAGCATTCCACTCAGCCAGGAGAAAGCTCCATGCCCCCGAAGTCGACTGCCCCGATGCCCGAGTGGCGCGCCGCTCCGTCCGAGAAGACCTCGGCCACCGACGATGAACGCATCAAGGACGTCATGCCGCTGCCACCGCCCGAACATCTCATCCGCTTTTTTCCGATTGCCGGTACGCCGGTCGAGCGGCTGATTCAGGACACGCGCAAGGCGGTGCACCGCATCGTGCAGGGAGACGACGACCGTTTGCTTCTCGTCATCGGCCCCTGCTCCATCCACGACCCCAAGGCCGCGCGTGAGTACGCCGAGCGCCTGGCGCGCGAGCGCCGCCGCCACGCCGGCGAGCTCGAAGTGGTGATGCGGGTGTACTTCGAGAAGCCGCGCACCACGGTGGGCTGGAAAGGGCTGATCAACGACCCCTACCTGGACCAGAGTTTCCGCATCGACGAAGGCCTGCGCATGGCGCGTGAACTGCTCATCGACATCAACCGCCTGGGCGTGCCGGCCGGCAGCGAATTTCTCGACGTGATCTCGCCGCAATACATCGGCGACCTCATCTCCTGGGGCGCCATTGGCGCACGCACGACCGAAAGTCAGGTGCACCGCGAACTGGCCTCCGGTCTGTCGGCGCCCATCGGCTTCAAGAATGGCACCGACGGCAACCTGCGCATCGCCATCGACGCCATCCAGGCGGCACGCCGGCCACATTCGTTCCTCTCGGTGCACAAGAGCGGCCAGGTGGCCATCGTCCAGACACGCGGCAACAAGGACACCCACGTCATTCTGCGCGGCGGCAAGGCGCCGAACTACGACGCCGCCAGTGTGCGCGAAGCCTGTGAGCAACTCGAGGCGGCGAAGGTCGAATGCCGCTTGATGATCGATTGCTCGCACGCCAACAGCGACAAAAAACCCGAGCGCCAGCTCGACGTGGCGCAGAACATCGCCGCCCAACTAGGGGCTGGCGAGCGCTGTATTTTCGGTGTCATGGCGGAAAGCCATCTGGTCGGCGGAGCGCAGAAATTCACCCCCGGCAAGGACGCCGCCAGCAGCCTGACCTACGGCCAGAGCATCACCGACGGTTGCCTGCCGTGGGACGAGTCGGTGCAACTCATGGACACCTTGGCCGCCGGGGTGAA